>NZ_JBKFSQ010000060.1:0-13549 GCF_046569525.1 Salmonella sp. 741265055_HSA
ATGATTAATTGCCTGATGACGCTGCGCTTATCAGGCCTACAGATGACACACTTTTATAGGCCGGATAAGGCGTTTATGCCGTCATCTGACTTATAGAATATGGCCTAATGTCTGGCGCAGATGCGCGCCGGAGCCTAACAAGCCAGGATTATCATGGACAATCAAATAGACCGGAATACCGTGTACATAATCTTTAAAGCGGCCTTTATCTTCAAAGCCACCACGGAAGCCGGACGCTTTAAAAAATTCCAGGAAGCGCGGGACAATACCGCCAGCGATATAAACGCCGCCAAATGTCCCCATGGTTAACGCCAGATCGCCGCCAAATCGCCCCATGATGACGCAAAAGAGCGACAACGCGCGGCGACAATCGATACAGCTATCCGCCAGGGCGCGTTCGGTAATATCTTTCGGGCGCAGATTTTCTGGCAGACGGTTGTCGGACTTAACAATCGCCCGGTAAAGATTCACCAGCCCCGGGCCAGACAGCACGCGCTCGGCGGAAACATGGCCAATTTCGGCGCGCAATATTTCCAGAATCATAGCTTCTTCTTCGCTATTAGGCGCAAAATCGACATGCCCGCCTTCGCCCGCAAGGCTAATCCAACGCTTATCCACATGCACCAGATGCGCCACGCCCAAGCCGGTTCCCGCGCCATACACCGCAATAGGTTTGCCGTCTACCGGTTCGCCGCCGCCGAACTGAATTAAATGCTCTTTTTTCAGCATCGGGATCGCCATCGACACGGCGGTGAAATCGTTGATGATTTCCAGATGGCTAAAGCCGAGATTTTTTTTCATTTCCGCAATAGAAAAAGCCCAGGTATGGTTAGTCATCGCTACCCAGTCACCGGTAATCGGGCAGGCTATGGCGATACAACCATCCTCCACGCTGACGCTATGCTCATCGAGATAAACGCGCACCACGGCCTCAAGACTGGGATAATCCAGGCCGGAATACGTTTTGGCCTGCGAGATTTCTCCACTGGCGATATCACACAGGGCAAGACGCGCATTCGTGCCGCCTACATCGCCTACTAAAGCATACTTTGTCATTCTTCTACTGCTCCGCTAAAGTCAAAATAAGTCTTTGTCACACTGTAAATTCATGGGGGCATAACAACAACGGCCATCAGGCTGACTGCCTATAAATATAGATCTTCATCACAGAATTACTTTCTTGTTTCAGCACCAATTGCAGCAATGCCGTCGGGCAGGCTGTGCAAAATAGGTATACGACCCCGTGTAAGGAAGAGATTATGTTCCACCCGCGTGCCCGAACGATGCTACTGCTGTCGCTCCCCGCACTGATTATTGGCGTAGCGTCAAGCCTGGTTTTAATCGCCTCGATGAAAGTCGCGTCGGTTTTTCAGCAATTTCTTTGGCAACGACTGCCCACCAGCATCGGCATCGCTTATGATTCGCCGTTCTGGATAGTGGGTATGCTCACGCTAACCGGGATCGTGGTGGGTTTGATTATCCGTTACAGTCCTGGGCACGCTGGCCCCGATCCGGCCATCGAACCGTTAATCAGTATGCCGGTCTCGCCATCTGCGCTGCCCGGGCTGCTTCTCGCCTTAATCATCGGCCTTGCTGGTGGGGTAAGTTTGGGGCCAGAGCATCCGATAATGACAATAAATATCGCGCTGGCGGCGGCTTTCGGCTCCCGCCTGTTTCCGCGTATCACGGCGTTAGACTGGACGATTCTGGCCTCTGCGGGCACCATCGGCGCGCTGTTCGGCACGCCCGTCGCCGCGGCGCTGATTTTTTCGCAAACGCTTAGCGGCTCTAACGATATTCCCATGTGGGATCGCCTGTTTGCGCCGTTAATGGCGGCAGCGGCGGGGTCACTCACCACCAGCCTGTTCTTTCATCCGCATTTTTCGTTACCCATCGCCCATTACACGCAGATGCGGCTGGTGGACATTGCCAGCGGAGCGATCGTCGCGGCGATCGCCATTGCCGCAGGGATGGTCGCCGTCTGGTGCCTTCCGCGTCTGCATGAGTTGCTGCACCGCCTGAAAAATCCGGTCCTGATTCTCGGCATTGGCGGTTTTATACTGGGTATTCTGGGCGTCATTGGCGGGCCGCTTACCCTCTTTAAAGGCCTGGACGAAATGCAACAAATGGCGTTTAGCCAGACGTTGGGCGCGGGAGATTATTTTACCTTAGCCGTCGTCAAACTCGCCGCGCTGGTCATTGCGGCGGCGAGCGGCTTTCGCGGCGGGCGCATTTTTCCGGCTGTGTTTATCGGCGCGGCGCTGGGGCTCATGCTCCATGCCCATGTTGAGGCCGTACCCGCGGCGATTACCGTCTCCTGCGCGATTCTTGGCTTAGTGCTGGTAGTGACGCGCGACGGCTGGCTCAGTCTGTTTATGGCGGCAGTCGTCGTACCGGATACCAATCTGCTGCCGCTGCTCTGCATTGTGATGCTCCCCGCCTGGCTATTGCTGGCGGGAAAACCGTTGCTGGCCGCCAACCGTCACGAACCCTAATCCGGCGCAGCGGGGGCCATTATCCCCCGTTGCGGGCTTCCAGCGCCCGGGTCACGGTACGCAGTAATTCCGGCAGATCGGCTTTTGGCAACATCACTTCAATAAATGACAGACGTTGTGGGCGCGCCAGCCGTTCGAGGACCTCCGCCAGTTGGGTAGCCTGCGTCACCCGCCAGCACTCCGCCTGTTGCGCCGCGTTTAGCGCCGGTGGTATCTGCGTCCAGTTCCAGCTCGCGATGTCGTTATACCGCTGGGCCGCGCCGTGAATGGCGCGCTCTACGGTATAGCCGTCATTGTTGAGCAGCAGGATAACCGGCGCCTGCCCGTCACGTAACATCGAGCCCATCTCCTGAATCGTGAGCTGCGCCGCGCCATCGCCAATAATCAGAATCACCCGCCGATCGGGGCAGGCGGTTTGCGCGCCAAACGCGGCGGGCAAGGAATAGCCGATAGATCCCCACAGCGGCTGTACCACAACCTCCGCGCCGTCAGGAAGCGACAGCGCGGCAGCGCCAAAAGCTGCGGTCCCCTGGTCGACAAGGATAATATCGCCGGGTTTGAGATACTGCTGTAAAGTTTGCCAGAAACTTTCCTGGGTCAGTTCTCCCTTATCAATCCGCACTGGCTGTCCGGCGGAACGCGTCGGCGGCGGCGCAAAAGCGCATTCAAGGCACAGTTCGCGCAGCGTAGACACCGCCTGCGCCATCGGGAGGTTGAACCAGGTTTCGCCGATGCGCGACGCGTAAGGCTGAATCTCCAGCGTGCGTTCCGCCGGCAATTGTTGGGTAAATCCGGCCGTAAGGGTATCGACAAAACGGGTGCCGACGCAGATAACCCTATCGGCGTCCTCTATGGCCTGACGCACTTCTTTGCTGCTGGCGCCAGCGCTATAGGTGCCAACGAAGTTCGGGTGCTGTTCATCAAAAAGCCCCTTCCCCATCAGTAGTGTCGCATGAGCGATGGGCGTTTCCGCCATCCAGCGCTGCAACAGTGGTCGTAAACCAAAACGCCCGGCAAGAAAGTCGGCCAATAGCGCAATGCGCCGACTGTTCATCAGGCACTGACGGGCGTGGTAACGAAAAGCCGTCTCCACGCCGCTTTGCGTTTCATATGCGGGCAACGTCAGCGCCTGCGTAGGCGGGATGGCCGTTTTTTTCGCCACGTCGGCGGGCAACATGATGTATCCTGGCCTGCGTGCGGCAAGCATTTCACCCAATACACGGTCAATCTCGAAACAGGCGTTCTGTTCATCCAATATTGCGCTGGCAACAGATATCGCCTGACTCATGCGATAAAAATGACGAAAATCGCCGTCACCGAGGGTATGGTGCATCAATTCGCCACGCTGCTGCGCAGCGCTACAGGGCGCGCCGACGATATGCAAGACCGGGACATATTCCGCGTAACTGCCCGCGATACCGTTAATAGCGCTAAGTTCTCCCACGCCAAAGGTGGTAAGTAGCGCTCCAGCGCCCGACATGCGCGCATAACCGTCCGCGGCATAAGCGGCGTTCAGCTCATTGGCGCATCCCACCCAACGCAGGGTCGGGTGGTCAATCACATGGTCAAGAAACTGCAAGTTATAATCGCCCGGTACGCCAAAAAGATGGCCAATGCCGCATCCTGCCAGTCTGTCCAGCAAATAGTCGGCCACGGTATAGGGGTTTTGCATGACAGCTTTCCTTCTGACGTTGACATTATGTTGAGTATTAAGGAATGGCGATGGCTGTCCAGCACGGTGGGGATGAAAGCCTGAAACGTATGGGGCTGGAGTATGTCGATATCTTTTATCACCATCGTCCCGATCCCGAAACGCCGCTTAAAGAGACGATGAAAGCGTTAGATCACCTTGTGCGCCAGGGCAAAGCGTTGTACGTGGGGATCTCTAACTATCCTGCCGATCTGGCCAGACAAGCTATCGATATTCTGGAGGATCTCGGCACACCTTGCCTGATTCATCAGCCTAAATATTCGCTTTTTGAGCGTTGGGTAGAGGACGGGCTGCTGGCGCTGTTGCAGGAAAAAGGCGTCGGTAGTATTGCCTTCTCGCCGCTGGCGGGCGGGCAGCTCACTGACCGTTATTTGAATGGCATTCCGGAAGATTCCCGCGCGGCGAGCGGAAGCCGTTTCCTTAAACCAGAACAGATTACCGCCGACAAACTGGAAAAAGTTCGCCGGTTGAATGAACTGGCTGCGCGACGGGGCCAAAAATTGTCTCAGATGGCGCTCGCCTGGGTGCTGCGTAACGATAACGTTACCTCGGTACTGATTGGCGCCAGCAAACCGTCGCAAATCGAAGATGCCGTAGGAATGCTGGCCAATCGCCGTTTTTCGGCGGCGGAATGTGCAGAAATTGACGCTATTCTGGAGGGGCGGTTTTAGCAAAAAATGCTCTCCTTCATGATTTAAGAGTTAAGGCGATGAAACAAATCTTTACTGCTTTGTAATATTGCATTAACAGGCCGGCGACGGCTCGATCGTGAAGGAGAGAAAGTATGTTCAGGTCACTGATTCTGGCGGCAGCCTTGCTGGCTTTTAC
Source organism: Salmonella sp. 741265055_HSA (assembly GCF_046569525.1). Taxonomy (NCBI): domain Bacteria; kingdom Pseudomonadati; phylum Pseudomonadota; class Gammaproteobacteria; order Enterobacterales; family Enterobacteriaceae; genus Salmonella; species Salmonella sp. 741265055_HSA. Next base: position 5,035 of record NZ_JBKFSQ010000060.1, read on the forward strand.
ACCGCTTGCCGCGAATGCGGGCGAAATCACCCTGTTGCCCTCAATAAAATTACAGATTGGCGATCGCGATGATTACGGTAACTACTGGGACGGTGGTCGCTGGCGCGACCGGGATTACTGGCACAGTAACTATGAATGGCGTAAAAATCGCTGGTGGCGCCATGACAACGGCTATCATCGCGGCTGGGATAAGCGTAAAGCGTATGAACGCGGTTATCGGGAAGGCTGGCGCGATCGCGACGATCATCGCGGGCGAGGCCGGGGTCACAAACATCATCACTAAGCCTCCTGCTGAATAACAGCCCGATGACGCCCACGCATCGGGCCTGCTATCTTTCTGTCTTTATGACAACCTCATCACCGTTCCAACCAGTAACCAGATATTCAGGGCGACGACCAGCACGACAATTATCCAGCCAATCTGTTTTACCCACCGCGTGTTCACCAGCTCGCCCATTAGCGTAGCGTTACTGGTGAAAATCAGGAGCGGCACCAGCGCCAGCGCAATACCAAAACTCAGCAGCACCTGACTCATCACCAGAATTCGGGTAGGGTCCAGCCCCATCAAAATCACAATAAATGAGGGCAGCATGGTAATGGTGCGCCGTACCCACAGCGGAATGTGAAAACGGACAAACCCTTGCATCACCACCTGCCCCGCCAGAGTCCCTACCACAGTGGAGGAAAGCCCTGCCGCTACCAGACTAAGACCAAACACCGTTGCCGCCGCATGGCTTAGTAACGGTTCCAGCGTCAGGTATGCCTGATCGAGGTCGGCGATGCCGGTGTGACCGCTAAAATGAAACGCCGCCGCGGCGGTCGCCATCATTGCCAGATTGACAAAACCGGCAATCGTCATGGCAATAGCGACATCCCATTTCGTCGCTGAGTACCGTTGTTGCCGCGTTCCGCCGTGCAGATGCTGTGTTAATGACGAGTGCAGATAAATCACGTGCGGCATAATCGTCGCGCCAAGCACGCCGGCGGCTAAGAATACGGCTTCCGTGTTCGGTAGCGCCGGGATAACCATTCCTTTGCCGAGCTGGGCCATATCAGGCTGAGAGAAGAACAGCTCCACAATGTAGGCAGCGGCGACAAAAAGCAGTAAACCGCCGATGACTTTTTCAAGCGGTTTTTGACCGCGGCGTTGTAACATTAAAATCAGAAATGTCGCGATACCGGTCAATACCGCGCCCTGTAATAAAGAGACGCCCAGGATCAGCTTAAAACCTATTGCCGCGCCGATAAATTCAGCTAAATCGGTGGCCATCGCGATGATTTCCGCCTGTACCCAGTAAAACCAGACTACCGGGCGCGGATAATGGTCGCGAATTTGCTCCGCCAGGTTCTTGCCCGTGGCGATTCCGAGTTTTGCCGAGAGGATTTGAATCAGCATCGCCATCAGGTTCGCCCAGACCACCACCCAGAGTAGCTGGTAGCCAAAGCTGGCGCCGGCCTGAATATTGGTCGCGAAGTTACCGGGATCGATGTAACCAATCGCGGCAATGAACGCAGGTCCCATTAATGCGAGCCTTAGCTTGCGCGCCGCCCGTCCGCTGCTATTCTCTACGCGATTGTCAGTCATCTTTTGCCTCAAAAACATAGCCTTTGCTATGTTTCATGCTATGTTTGTTGATAATGATTATCAAGTGCATTTCAATGGGTGCGGATGATTACTGTGATAGTGTGAAACGATAGACCGATACGATGACGACCTGTATCAGAACAGTTTGGCTTAACATTACAAGATTAGCACACTGATATAACTTTTCATTTTCATATTCAGTACAGTAAAAGTGTATTACAGATCACTAATTTTGAATCTCGTCACAGGTCCTTATTATAGTGTGTGTTGGATCTCGTTTTCTTTACGGCTGTTGCATAGAATGTGCACGAAAATTAAACCTGCCTCATATTTGGAGCAAATATGGACCGCGTCCTTCATTTTGTCCTGGCGCTTGCCGTTGTTGCGGTACTCGCACTGCTGGTTAGCAGTGACCGTAAAAAAATCCGCATTCGTTATGTTATTCAATTGCTTGTTATTGAAGTGCTACTGGCCTGGTTCTTCCTGAACTCTGATGTTGGCCTTGGCTTCGTAAAAGGTTTCTCCGAGATGTTTGAAAAACTGCTCGGATTTGCCAACGAAGGGACAAACTTCGTCTTCGGCAGTATGAACGATCAAGGTTTGGCGTTCTTCTTCCTGAAAGTATTGTGCCCGATTGTCTTTATTTCCGCGTTGATCGGTATTCTCCAGCATATCCGTGTTCTGCCAGTGGTCATCCGCGCTATTGGTTTCCTGCTGTCCAAAGTAAACGGTATGGGCAAACTGGAATCTTTTAACGCCGTCAGCTCGCTGATCCTCGGCCAGTCTGAGAACTTTATCGCTTATAAAGATATCCTCGGCAAAATGTCCCGTAACCGCATGTACACCATGGCTGCAACGGCGATGTCGACCGTTTCTATGTCTATTGTGGGCGCGTATATGACCATGCTGGACCCTAAATATGTGGTCGCAGCGCTGGTTCTGAACATGTTCAGCACCTTTATCGTACTGTCGCTGATCAACCCCTATACCGTTGATGCCAGCGAAGAAAATATTCAGATGTCGAACCTGCATGAAGGCCAAAGTTTCTTCGAAATGCTGGGCGAGTACATTCTGGCAGGTTTTAAAGTGGCGATTATCGTCGCGGCGATGCTGATCGGCTTCATCGCGCTGATCGCGGCGCTGAACGCGCTGTTCGCAACGGTTACCGGTTGGTTCGGTTACAGCATCTCCTTCCAGGGCATTCTGGGTTACATCTTCTACCCGGTCGCATGGGTAATGGGCGTACCGTCCAGTGAAGCGCTGCAGGTAGGAAGTATCATGGCGACCAAACTGGTTTCCAACGAATTCGTGGCGATGATGGATCTGCAGAAAATCGCCTCTACCCTCTCTCCACGCGCTGAAGGCATTATCTCCGTCTTCCTGGTGTCCTTCGCGAACTTCTCTTCCATCGGTATTATTGCGGGCGCGATTAAAGGCCTGAACGAAGAGCAAGGCAACGTGGTTTCCCGTTTTGGTCTGAAACTGGTTTACGGTTCTACGCTGGTGAGCGTACTGTCCGCCTCTATCGCGGCGCTGGTACTGTAAGTCTGCGTTTAATGTAGAAACCGGGGAGCTATCCCCGGTTTTTTTACGCCGCTTATTTGCCTAACGGGCGCGGGCGGCCAATCAGATATCCCTGCAAACTATGTACGCCAAGCTGCAATAGCAGATCGCGCTGCGCAGGCGTTTCAACAAACTCAGCCACGACGCTCAACGATTTCGCTTTCGCTAAATCAGTGATGGATTTCACGATCATCGCATCCAGGGAGTCCGTCAGAATATCTTTTACGAAACAACCGTCGATTTTAATGATGTCCGCCTTAAGGCGTTTTAGCCGTTCATAGTTTGCATAACCGGTACCGAAATCATCAATGGCGATTTTTAGGCCAAACTTACGCAACTGGTTGATATTGTGCATACTGATTTCGGAATGAGAGAAGGCCTGTTCTTCAGTAATTTCGATGATGACCGAAGCGGGCGGGACGCCATAGCGTTTAAAAAGCTGCATAATGCGCGACGCCGTCTCTTTTTGCAGCAGCGTCAGCGGCATCAAATTAACCGAGAAACGCGCCCCCAGCTCCGCTGAAGGATGCGCGGACAGCCATTGCAGCAGCGCTTCCATCACCTGCATATCAAACCGTACGCTCAGGTTAAACTGGGCGATAAGCGGAATGAACTGATTGGGCATCATGATACCGTCGTCGCACCGAAGCCGCGTCAGAATCTCGTCATACCCTTTTCCCTGCGCGTCGCGAATGGGTTGCGCATACAAAACAAGCGCGCCGCGCTCCAGCGCCTGACGGATTTTCTGCAACCGCAGCACCCGTTCCGTCGTCTGCCCGGAAGCGGCTTCAATACTCTGGGTCAGTGCAAGCACCCGACGGTGCGAGCAGGATTGCTCCGCCAGCCAGCTTAATTGCCCCAACAGCGGTTGCAAGGTTTCCTGGCGACCATCGAATGTTCCCCACGATGCGCCATATTCCATGTCCAGACCGGTATTGTTCCAGTAAATTTTGCGGTTATTAAGCACATTGAGCATATATTGCAGGCGGGCTTCCGTCTCCGGTCCCGTCAGTACCAGCAATAATTCACTGCCCGGCAGATGGAAAATTTTCTCCTTTTCCAGCAGCAGCGGCTGCAACATGCGAAACACCTCGCGTTCGCAATGCACGCGCATCTGCATACCGTAATGACGGCTCAGAAATTCCAGGTTTTCCATGCGTAAATAACACACGCTTTGCCCGGCATCCTGTAAAAGAAACTGTTCCAGCGCACGCAGGTTAGGCAGTTGCGTCAACGGATCGGTCAACGCCTGCGAGTGCCATTGTCGATTCAACCATTCGCTACGTTGGTTAATCCGCGCCATGTACAACAAACAAATACTAAAAGAAATGAGAACTGAAAGGATAAATGCCAGCGAATATTCTGAGCCCACGCCCTGCAGAAAATTGCGATTATAGCTAAGCAGGAATAGCGCAGTGAGCGCCCAACTAAAATTCAACAGCGGATAACTGATTTTCCCCACGCCGAGGGTAAATCCAATGAACAGGACTGGCACCAGATAGCCAGCAATATACTGTGTCTCGAAAGGCGTACACAGCACCGCTAATAGCGTCGCCAGAGTGGCAAACCAGAGAAGCGTAAACAGGCGTTTTTCTTTGGCGAGATAAGGAGCGACATCCCTCCGCCAGAAAATACGAATATAGTGCGGGCTGACGATCATCCGCAGCGGATAATAGAAAAAGAGGGTAAAAATAAGCGCGGCAGAAATCAGACTCAATAAATCAACAATCGAGAAAATAGCGGTGCCGGTGCCAAAGAAGGTAGAGATGGTCACCGGGAAAGCCAGGTAGCGCCCCGCCAGATGCATACTGATTTTTATGCCAAACGGCGTCATTAACCCTAACCAGAAAACGCGTAGCCAGATGCCTTTGTTGGGTATTCCGTAGCGCCAGCGCGCGCCCAACTGCCAGCGTACGATAGCGCAAACCAGTAACACGGGAAACGTCTGGCAAAATAGCAGTACCATCGCCTGCGGCAGAGGTAAATGAAAATTCCATTCATTAGTCAACATCATTCCGCCTACCATCGGCGCGACGCCACGGCGGCCAAATAAAAACAGCACGGAAAACATGACGCAGAGCGGTAGCCAGGCCAGAAAGATGTAGCTGGAATCAATTGTGGCGCGGGGAGAAATGAGACGGGATAGCAGAACAGCCGGAACAGTCAGGCAGAAAGCCAGTAAAAATATTTTTATATTTTTTAATACGTTACACTTATCCAGCATTGCTTTAATGCTCACATCATTATATAAGGCGCATGAATAATAAGTATATTCGCATTATGAAGCAATCTAACAAAAGCTCATATTGACCGCAAAGCAGCGGCAAACAAACGCACCTGAAGAGCAGATCAGACGCCATGAATTTTGTGACAAAAAGCAAAAACCCCCGCTTTTCAGCGAGGGTTTGAATGTTGGTGGAGCTAAGCGGGATCGAACCGCTGACCTCTTGCATGCCATGCAAGCGCTCTCCCAGCTGAGCTATAGCCCCATAGTGCTTTTACGTATACGCCAAATTTATCGGGAGTAAATTTGGTGGAGCTAAGCGGGATCGAACCGCTGACCTCTTGCATGCCATGCAAGCGCTCTCCCAGCTGAGCTATAGCCCCACTACGTAAAGCTTGTCGAGTTGACGGGCGGCATCATATGAATTCCCTCGGCATGTGTCAACGGCAAAATGAACTTGCCGAATTCAATCGCTGAAAAAGCATTCAAATAAAGGACATTGCGGCACAACTCGCATTCAGTAGTTAAACACGTCACGGTTTCGACTAAAATGGTGCTATAAAATGAACCACTAATTAACCCCACGACTATTCAGGGAATCGTTATGTTCAAGGAACGGATGACGCCAGAAGAACTCGCTAATCTCACCGGTTACAGCCGACAAACCATCAATAAATGGGTACGGAAAGAAGGCTGGGCAACATCGCCCAAACCTGGCGTCCAGGGCGGTAAAGCCCGTCTGGTTCATGTAAACGAACAGGTTCGTGAATATATCCGCAGCGCTGAACGTTCAGTTGACCATCACGCAGACACATTTACGCCTGCCAGCAACGCATCGCTTGAAGCGCTGCTCATGACGCTCGCCAAAGAGATGACCTCATCCGAGCAGAAACAGTTTACCTCTCTCCTCGTGCGTGAAGGGATTACTGGTTTGTTACAACGCTTAGGGATACGCGATAGCAAATAATATGAAAAGATTACGCAGTAAAATGACCACTGAAGAGCTGGCTGAATGCCTCGGCGTGGCCAGACAAACCGTCAATCGCTGGATCAGAGAACAACACTGGAAAACCGAAAAATTTCCCGGCGTCAAAGGCGGACGCGCAAGACTCATCCATATTGATGCCAGCGTGCGGGAGTTCATTCTCAATATTCCGGCTTTTCGCAAACTGCCTGCGTTTTATCAGGCGGAAGAGGCTTTCGCAGAATATGCGAACGCGGCGCACAGTCACGCTTATCGACAAATTATTGATGCCGTAGAAAATATGTCTGCTCAGGAACAGGAAAAACTGGCGCTGTTTTTATCACGGGAAGGTATTCGCGGATTTCTGACGCGTTTAGGTATCAATGAGGCGGACTAACAAATAATAAACGGCAGGCGTCTGCCCTGCCGTTTATTCTGTTTCGGCTGGCGTTACTGCTGGCTTTCACGCTCGGCGATAAAGCCCAGCGCTTTGTTGATGCGCTCAATGCTGCGAGTTTTGCCAATCGCATGTACGGTGACATCCAGCGCAGGTGACTGCCCGGCACCGGTCACAGCCACACGCAGCGGCATCCCCACTTTACCCATCCCCACTTCCAGCTCATCCGCGGTGGTCTGAATCGCGTGGTGGACGTTTTCTGCTGACCAGTCCGTAATCGCCGACAGCTTGTCGCGTACCACTTCCAGCGGCTGACGCGCCACCGGGCGGAGGTGTTTTTTCGCCGCATCGGCGTCAAACTCGCTGAAGTCTTCATAGAAGTAGCGGCAGCTCTGCGCCATCTCTTTCAGAGTCTTGCAGCGCTCGCCCAGCAACTTCACCAGTTCAGCAAGCTGCGGGCCGTTACGGGTGTCGATATTTTCCTGCTCGATATGCCACTGCAAATGCGTCGCCACATATTCCGGCGCCAGCGTATTGATATAGTGGTGGTTCAGCCACAGCAGTTTATCAGTGTTGAACGCGCTCGCAGACTTGCTCACCGCACCGAGGGAGAACAGTTTAATCATCTCTTCGCGGGTGAAGATTTCCTGATCGCCGCTGGACCAGCCCAGACGCACCAGATAGTTCAGCAACGCTTCCGGCAGATAACCGTCATCGCGATACTGCATCACGCTCACCGCACCGTGACGTTTAGACAGCTTTTTACCGTCGTCGCCGTTAATCATCGACACATGCGCGTACATCGGCACCGGCGCGTTTAACGCTTTCAGAATGTTAATCTGGCGCGGAGTATTGTTGATATGGTCTTCGCCACGAATCACATGGGTAATTTCCATATCCCAGTCGTCAACCACCACACAGAAGTTGTAGGTCGGCGAACCGTCGGTACGACGAATGATCAGATCGTCCAGCTCCTGATTGCTGAATTCGATCGGGCCACGGATCTGATCGTCAAAAATAACGGAACCGTCCTGCGGGTTGGCAAAGCGCACCACGCATGGCTCATCGTCGGCATGATGTTCGTGACTGTGACGGCAACGCCCGTCATAACGCGGCTTCTCGCCTTTCGCCATCTGATCTTCACGCAGCTGGTCCAGACGTTCTTTAGAGCAGTAGCATTTATAGGCTGTTCCCGCCTCCAGCATCTCGTCAATCACCGCGTTATAGCGATCAAAACGTTTGGTCTGGAAATATGGGCCTTCGTCCCATTCCAGGTTCAGCCAGTTCATACCATCCATGATGGCTTCAATGGCTTCCGGCGTGGAACGCTCAAGATCGGTGTCTTCAATACGCAGCACGAATTCACCGCCGTGGTGACGTGCGAAAAGCCAGGAATAAAGAGCAGTACGCGCGCCGCCGACGTGCAGATAACCTGTCGGGCTAGGCGCGAAGCGAGTTTTGATTTTCATGAAATGGCCTTACGTTTATAAAGATGCCGACAACCGGCAAATCCTGGAAAGATGAATAGCCTTGTATTCTATCACTGTGGCTTGATTCCTCAATGTTGATCCGGTCAGAACGCTGCGCTTTGCTATTTCCGTATAGAAATCATGCAGTGCGGGGTAATTCACGATCGTTTTGTTTAATTTTACGACGAACAAACAAAAACTTTAGAAAATGCGTTGACTCATTTTCAACTCTCCCTATAATGCGACTCCACACAGCGGGGGTGATTAGCTCAGCTGGGAGAGCACCTCCCTTACAAGGAGGGGGTCGGCGGTT
>NZ_JBKFSQ010000061.1:0-12530 GCF_046569525.1 Salmonella sp. 741265055_HSA
AGCGGCAGGTTGGCTGCGGGGGAGACATAGCCCAGATTCAGGGTGTCGGGCGTTTTTAGCTGTACGATGTAGGTAAACAAGCTACCGAGAGCTTCCGAGCCGTTCAGACTGGAAAACAGCAGCATCTGCGGTGGAACTGCGCTGCCGCTGACCGTCACGTTATGTGCGCCCGGCCCGCTGGTTGCACCAGAAATTAGTGCCGATATCACATCCTGCGCCGCGCCCGCCGCGCCCGCCGCGCCCGCCGCTGCCGCAGCCTGTGCCGCCGCAGCCACCGCTGCTTTCACCAACCCCGACGGTTCAGGCAGGTCGCCCATCAGAGATCCCAGCGCCTGTTCCACTGCCGCTTCTGCGGCTCCCGCCACGCTTCCGGCAACCGAACCTGCTGTAGTTCCACTGTTTTCACCTGTTATCGGCGGCGTGGTTGTCGTCAGCCCCCCCATACCGGATTTATTATTTGTGGATACAAAACTCATGGTATTTGCTCCTTTAATACTAAATTTAAGCGCAATATCTGGCAGTCGGAAATAACATTCCACTGGCACAAACATATTTTAAAAAGCACAAAAAAGCGCTTACGTTTCAAAAAAAATGCAATGCTTATCTTATTTTTTTGAAAGCCAGCAAAATAAGTGGCATACAAATTAAAAAACCCACAACTGAAACAATGAACACATAATTATGATCCGATAAGAGTTGTCTGGCAAACCATACACACTGGGACGAACTAAAATCCCCTCCCATGCTCATCGTTTCCGAGTAATTCACTGCAAATATAATATTAAAATAAAAAACAACAATATAATAAATGGCAGAGATAAATAAAATAATCCCCCAGCGTATCCAGAATTTATTTGTCATTGTATGAACTCCCCAGAGAACCGCCAGATGTACCACCAGAATATGGCGACGAGGTACCTGATGAAGCAGAACTTTTTGCTCCCACCCCCATCAGTACAGCGCTCAATCCCTGTGCTGCTCCACTTTTATCACCAATATTAGGATATTGTTGCCTGAATTCACTGGTCATATTCATTACTGACATTGATGAAAAATCAGAACTTTTCTCAATAAGGTATTGTTGTAATGAGAAAGGGATCGTGAAATCTATCTCTGTGTCAACTGTTAACTGTGGCGAAGCAGATACCCCAAATGATGACTGTATAGAAGGTAATATATATTTTGTCTCAAATATTTTCGAACCAGAATATTTAATCCCCTCAACGGAGTGTGTCGTACAATTATTTCCGGTTACATCATAAATATCAATTGTACGCCCCCGCAACTTTACCCTGTCCGTCATTGATTTTGTAGGAACAGGTGGTTTTGCTGCATTCCACAATTTTTCAAAAAATTCACGAACCAATATCGGATTAGCATCATTTATTTCAAACACATGTGCTTCCATCTGATATAGCTCATAACGATAATAAGATCGGGCATCTTCATCTTCAAAGAAGTTTAAAATACCATCTCCGACAGTCGCACTAGAGCCAGTCCTTCCATACCGCCCGTAAGTGTACAAATAAACAGAATTATCCATATGTACAGAGACAAAAGCATGACCCGCACCTGTGGTTTCAACCCACAAAAATACACCGTTTAACAACAAATTATCTTCTGGCTTACAGGTTGCAGCGAAACTATTTTGTTCTTGCGTGTTCAGTGCTGTCTGCCATAAGTCTTTCACTCTTCCCTCCTGTTATTCCCCACCAGTCGCAGCGCATCCACATACCGCCCTTCACTGTTCTGCTGCCAGAACCAGCCTTGCCCCGGTCTTGCCTGCCCCAGAGTCTTACCCGGCCAGCCCGGCCACGGCAGATAACGCACGCCCGGCAGTTCCACTACCGGTGCTTCATCCGCCAGCCCGGTCAGTTCCCGGCTGCGCTGCGATGTACGTCGTAACCCACGCAGCCACTGCGCCCACCACGGCCCCGGCTGCCACATCGCCCATAGCTGGTCCACCTGCTCCGTCAGCCGTCCGCGACGCATTGTGTCCGGCGAGATATGCTGCGCCGTCAGCCGCGCCAGCCAGTACAGCCAGCCCTGTATCTCCGGCAGACTTTCCTCCAGCCACTCCCGACCGCAGCGCTGGTAAATCACCAGCGGCCACGGGCGTCCCACGCTGTCACGCGATGCCATCAGCACCCCGGTCAGCCAGTCAGTCGTCCCACCCATCGGCAAAAATCCCGGCGACATCACAAAGCTCCACGGCAGCGGATGGTGTTCCGGCGCGGGCATAGCGTGTTCGCCACGCGGCGACAGATGCATCCAGCCGTCACGCTCTTCATCGGTCGTCTGGCCTTCCGGCAACACGATATGCCGCCCGCTGCCCACCCATGTCTGGCGGTTCAGCCAGTCCTGCCATATTCGTCCCTCTTCAGCGCCCACCCGCCAGCGCACATAGTCGCGCTGGTCCGGCAGCCTGCCGAACATCGCCGGGGCTGATACCACCGCTGGCCGGCGCATTACAACGCCCTCGCCGGACAACTGAAGTTCTGCAACAGCTCCCGGCTGACCGGGTTAAAATCCCGCCCGGCGGTGATTTCCAGCACTACCCGGCGACCGTCAAAATCATATTCCACCAGTTGGCGCCCCCGCACCGCCGTTTCCTGTACCTTTCCGGCGTCCAGCAGATGAAACAGCGCCCACGGCCCGCCGGTCAGTAGCGTTGAGGTGTCCTGGCGAATACGCGGGCTGGCGGTGATTTCCGCCATCGAGCCGTTGCGCGGTCCCGGCCACGTCACTTTCAGGGGCCGGTCCGGGCCATGGGCGTAGCGCAGCACCTGGCCGTCGATATCAATCACCAGTTCCGTGATGGCCGGGTCCATATCCACCACACTAATCTGCATCGACCAGGAAAATTTTTTCCCGCCCTCGCTGTTAAAAAACACGCTGCGGATCTGCTTCGCCTGCTGAAACGGCGTTAAATCCGGCCCCTGCAACGTCATGTTGCCTTCGGTCGGTTTGTAGCGCCACGGGTCGCTGGCGGTATCCACCAGCGGAGCCAGTTGTTTGCTCCAGAAGGCATCCAGTACGCCGCCGCTGGCGAAGATGCGGTTAAAGTCCTCGGCGCTGACCTCCTGCGGACTGTCGGCGAACGGATAGCGCCCGTCGATGGCGTCACGGCAGTCGTCGCCCATCATCGCCTCCATCTGGGTGTTCAGCACATCGCCGGTCCCGGCGTTGATTTTGCGCGTTCCCTGCTTCGTCAGATCCAGCAGGATGTTTTTCAGCGGTGCGGGCAGTTTCGCCGCCTCCAGTTGCAACTTGTCTGCGGCAGTAATGCGCGCTGGCAACGTCCCCGCCGCCAGCGCGCTGTCAGCAATGGTCAGTTGGGTGTAATACTCGTTGAGCATGGTCAGCAGCGAAGCGATCTGCATCGTCCCACCGCCGCTCTGTCCGCCGTCCGTCCGCCCGCCAATGACCTCGCGCAGCGCGGCGAAACGGTCATCTACCAGCGTTTTTTCCAGCCGCTCTTCCGGGTGAATATCCTGGAACAGTTTTGCCGTCTGTACCACTTTCCCCGCGTTACCGGACGCGCGCTGCGCCAGCTGTTTCTGTCTGGCCTGCGGGTCCGGCGGCGGCACCAGCGTGGTCTGCTCCACCACCGCTTTTCCCAGCCGCATCAGCGGTGAGTCCGGCGACGCCAGGGTGCGCAGCACCTGTAAATCATAGGCCAGGCCGGAACTGCCCTCTTCCCCGGCACTGTTGATACTATGGATACTGTCCAGAAAATCCTGCCAGCGGCGGGCATATTCCGTCAGGTACAAACGGCGGACTTCGCGGGCGACAGACTGCTCCTGCCCCGGTATCTGGCTGCGCAGGCTGTCAGTCAGCTTTTTTGGCGTACTCTCCCGGCCCATCACCCAGCCATCGTTCGCCGTCGCCGCCGCCACAAATTCCGGTAATCGTTTGTCGAACAGCTCCCGGTAACCTTCACGGGTAAAAATACCCGGCACGCCCCGATCCAGCGGCGCGCCGTTGCTACGCACAAACACCGTTCCCGCATCCGCGCCGACGGCGCGTACCAGCGTAAACTCCTGCGGCGCTTCGCTCTCCATTGCCGCCAGCGCCCGCGCATAGATACGCTCGGTACTGGTGTGACCGTCGAGGAATGCCCGCGCCTGGCGGATCAGCGCCTCATCTTTCTCATACGGTGAATGCACCACCCGGCTGCCGTCAAACAGCGCTTCGATATGCGTCAGCACGGCGGCGCGCCCGCCAAACCCGGCCACGCTGTCGCTGTTCCCCAGATCGTTAATCACCCACGACTGGATCTCCGCCGCGTTGTATTTATCTTCGTGATCTTTATCCAGATTCAGTAGCAGATAGATGCGCAGGGCATCATACGCCGCTTTACTGTCCTGACGGGCAATGGCGTCCGCCAGCACATACTCCATCCGTTTCACCAGCGGCGGCAGCAGCAGTTGATCCAGCAGACGGTTGTACAGCGACGCCACGCTGTCGGTTACCGGCGGTACGCTGTACAGGCCGTAGCGCCAGGTCAGCGGCGGCGCGTCCGGGTCCAGTTCCGGCCAGGCGGACAGTTCCCTTGCGCTGTCCAGCAGTGCCGGGACGGGAGCCATCGCCGGTTTACCGGTGTAGGCTTTCACTTCACCATCCAGCCGGGTCGCGCGGGCGCTGATTTCATTCAGATAGTCGCCGTTGGTCTGCTGGCTGGTCTGCATCCCCTGCCACAACAGGAATGCCAGCACCAGTACCAGCAGGTGCCCGCCGAGGCGCAGCAGGCGGTAACGCCAGGCCCACTGGAGGTTTGGCTCTACCAGGTGCGCTTCACGGAAAATAAACTGTGTCAGCAGGTCATGCAGGAAGTAGCTGCGGTTGCCGTCCGGCAGAGCGTGCGGGAGAGAGGCGGAGGATTCGCCACGGGCGGTTTTTATCGCCCGGACAAAGCGCTGCCAGATACTCAACTGGTCGGCCACGGCGTCGGCCTGCGCCTGCGCGGCGCTGGTGAAAAACACCCCGCGCAGCGTGTTATTCAGTTGCGTGGCATCGAATTTTGAATCGAGGAAGATCTGTTCAATAGCCTCCAGCAACGGCTCGCCGAGGGCGGCGAACTCACGCGGGAAGGTATACAACCGCTGGCGGCTTTTAAGGTCGTACTCTTCCTGTAACCGGGTATCCAGTCCCTGATCCAACCGCAGCGTCAGGCGCGCCAGCTCCTGCGCGCAGGCGGCGTGCAGCGCCTGCGGGTCGCCCACTTTTCGCCTGCGGCTGTACGGCAACGTGAAGCCCCAGATTTGTGCGCGAAGATGGCTGGTCAGCGTGCGAAAATACTCGCTGAACCCCGGCAACAAATCCATTTTGGTGACCACCAGATAGACCGGAAAGCGAATCCCCAGGGTCTCGCGCAGTTCTGCCAGTCGCGCCCGCAGAGCAGCGCAGGCCGCCAGGCGTTCCGCCGGTGACTGTGCGGTTAAATCCGCCACGTTTAGCGTCAGGATCACGCCGTTAAGCGGCGCGCCGGGGCGATGTTTACGCAGCAGGCCGAGAAAGCCCTGCCACTCTCCGGCGTTACGCTGCGCGGCGCTCGCTTCGCCGCCGTCATCGTGGCGGGCGTAGCGTCCGGCGGTGTCAATCAGTACCGCTTCGTTGGTAAACCACCAGTCGCAGTGTAGCGTGCCGCCACCCGGTACTGTCAGGATGCGCGAGGTCTGCTCCATTTGCTCCGCCAGCGGGAACTGCAATCCGGTGTTCAGCAGGGCCGTGGTTTTGCCATCGCCGGGACTGCCGACCACCATGAACCACGGCAGCTCATACAGAAAGCGTTTTCCCTCGAAGATTTTACGCCAGCCGGGCATGTCCACCCGCAACTGCCGCAGCTGCCGGATGGCCTGCGTGACAATATGGTTGACGGTGCGCAGGTCGGCTTTGATCTCGCCAGCCACCGGTACCTCTTCCCCGCGCGGATGCAGGAAGCGACGCAGCAGTTGTTCATCCATACGCAGCGCACGCCACAGCCGGTACAGGCCGTACAGCGCGTACATCAGCAGGATGAAACCAATCAGGGTCAGGCGGACCCACAGCGGCGCAAACGGATGGACATCGCCCAGGGCCAGCAGCGGTGTGACGAAGCCAATCGCCAGGCACAGGACACTGATGCCGATAATGCTCATCGACCAGTTGACCAGCCACAGTACCAGCAGCATCAGCAACAGGGCAATGGTCACTACCCGGCTACCCACGGAGGCCAGCGGGCGCAGGGTATCAAATGACACCAGCGGCCCGACAAACCAGACCAGCAGCGCCAGAACCAGAACGCCCACAACCGCCAGCGCGCGCCGGGAAAAAAGCAGACTAAGAAATTTTTGCATTATATTTCGACTCGCCACCCAATAATCAATATTTTAAAATTCCCTGGATAAAGTAATATAACCATTAAATCTTACAGAACACTCATCAGCATTCATGAAGCTGGATGCAATGAAAATATCTTTTTCTTTATCTTTGTTAATATAGGTATATTTTGCCACGATAGATTTAACCTGATTTTCATAGTAACTATCGAAATAGGATTTTTTATCTAATATTGCCACTTTATTTTTGGCCTTATCTTTTTCATAATCCATCCTGGCCAGAGATTCTGCATAGACCTTAGATACAGGCGAGATATCAAGAATCTCTACCTTTGTTTTATCCTTTATAATAGTAGCGACATCTATATTCAGGTCATTTTTTATGGCATCAAATAATGATGACTCCATTGATGCTCCAACCGTAGCACACCCATAATCCTGCGCATAAGAAATGGCAGGAATACCCACCAACAGACAGACCATCACCTTAAACATATCAATCCCTTACCACCAAGACCTTACCACCAAGACTTTATCTGAACTGGCAGCGATAACATTATCACAGGGTATACCTGTCACACTTCAGGCTACATGTGCGCTGGCTTTACTCGCTCACCCCGGTCACTAACTAATGTACGCTCCCGGGGATTCATTCCCTTGCCGCCTTGATGCAACTTGAATGATTTTATATCTTACAGGGATACTCTATTAATTTATTTATGATAAGCTCAGCCGCTCGAGAATTCAGTTCTTCACTGGTTTTATTTTTAAGAGAAACATAGACTAATTCATTTAATGTTAGCGTCTTAAATAAAGCGTATCCACACCACAGTTTGTTCTCCGTTGCATCCTCCACGCCGAGCAGATAGACACCCGCCCTGAGTTTATCCCGTTGATTACCAGACACCCAAAATTTAAAAAAGTCATTACCTGAAAGATTAAGCGCATCCGGAGTCAGGGATAAAATGGGGGATGACCGGGAAGCAATTTTTATGGAGGGGTCTGTCCTCTGACAGGGAAAATTTTTAACTAATGCTTCCTCTATTAGTATTGAAGCCCTTACATCAGGCTTTGTCACCGCGTGCTGTTCAAGCCAGGTCAGCACAGTATGGTTTATTGTTATACTGTCAACCTGACCATATCCACACCAGGCTTTACCTTCTGTAGCATCCGCCACCCCCAGCATATACATCAGTGTATTGTCTTTTTTCTGTACGTTGTCAGTGGCATAAAATTTCAGGAAATCCTGAGTGCTGAGGTTGACATTATCGGGGGAAATGAATCCTGCGTTAATCGGGGATCCGGCAAAAGCGCCACCGGGTAACAGGCAACATAAGATGATCAAAAAAACACGAACAGATCGTTTTATGTGATATGTCGCTGAGATCCGATAATAATCCCCCGTCACGCCACATACTGGCGAATGATGAGACACATCATAGGTTGATTTTTTCATCAATTTATTCCACCACCAGAATTTCCACCCGACGGTTTTTCGCCCGCCCGGCTTTACTGCCGTTATCCGCCACCGGCACCGTATCGCCCTTGCCAACGATATGTACCCGTCCGACAGGTACGCCGCCGGAGGTCAGCAATGCCGCAACTTCCGCCGCCCGTTTTTCCGACAGCACCAGGTTGGATGGAAATTCAGCCGAATGAATGGGCTGGCTATCAGTGTGACCCGTTACAGTGACTGCGCCGCCCACGCGGGCGATTTCCCGCGCCGCTTTGTTAATCACTGGCCGGATTGCGTCACTCACCGTTTTCTGTCCCGGTACAAACATGGCGTCGCCACGGAAGACCACCCTACTGTGCTGGTCATCTTCGTCCACGGTCAGCAGACCACGAGCGATTTCGTTCGCCAGCAGGATTTTCAGCCGCAGCTTATGAACCGGCACGGGCGGCGGCGGCAGTTTTATACCAATCGCATCAATATGCTGTTGTACGGCAACGGTCTGCACATCCATCCGGTGGCTGTAAAGACCAAACAGCGTCAGCATCGCCAGCAGGACGACCCCGGCACTCAGCCAGACCGGCACCCGGCGCATCCGTCGCAGTCGTCCGCTTATCGCCCCCTGAAAGTCAGGCGAGAGCGCGGGCATAACCGGATCGCGACGCTGTGAAAGCTGTGTCAGCAATTGCTGGCGAATATTGTCCAGTTGCTTACGCCCGTCTGGCTGCACGCTGTAGCGCCCTTCAAATCCCAGCCCCAGCAGGTGGTAGATAACCTCCAGTACGTTGCCATGCTCCTGGAAACTGGCCGCCAGACGCCCGATGATCTGGAAAAGTTTTATCCCGCCTTCGCTTTCACCATGAAATGTTACCAGCAGGCTTTTTCCGGCCCAGACGCCGCGCCGTCCCCAGGTTGTGTTATTGGCGGCTTCATCAAGCGCCGTACACAGGCAGTAACGTACCGCCAGTACGTGCTCGCGCCGCAGGTTCGCCTGATCGCATAATGTCTGGTACAGATGCATCTCGCGTACCAGCAGATTACGGTAAGGCTCTACCAGGGCCGCATCCAGCTTAGCGGGCATGGCTGCGAGAGCGCACAATAAAGGCCGGGCAGCGGCGAGCAACGGGTTAGCCGCCGCGCTGATTTCAGCCAGCTGGAGTTTGCTGTCCGGACCGTCTTCAACGATGACATTGAGTTCCGTGCGCTGGCTGGTGTGTACCGGCGTTTCATATTCACTGTCCTTATGCTCCGGCGTGGTGGACAAAAAGGACATCATGTCTGCCGCTGGCGGCGTCAGGGTACTGTCTGTCATTTATCGCGCACTCCCCACAGTTCTGTCTCCAGCCCCGGAAATTCCCCGGCGGTATGCATGGCCATCCCGCCGTAACGGGCAATGTGTTCCCACAATGCTCCCTCGCGGCGGATGTCGTAATAGATGTATCCGGCCTGAAATGGGATTTGGCGCGGTGGTACAGGCAGAACCTGCAAAGCCAGCCCCGGCAGATGCGAGCGGATCAGTTCCGGCAGGCGATCGGATGGCCCGATTTTGGTCTGGGCGGCAAAATGTTGCAGTAGCACATCGGTCGGCATTGAAGCCTTTATCGCCAGCACCAGCGTGCTGAAATCGGCCAGATCGGAAGGGGCCACCACCGCATTCAGGATGCCGTAAGTCCCCTCTTTCAGTTCGATGCGCTGCGCGCCCCGGATCAGTACCGCATTCAGCAGGAACTGCACCTCATCGACCAGTGATTTCAACCCGGCATAGGGCGTCAGGTGTTTGTACTCTTTGTATTCAGCGGGCCGTCGCGTTTGTGGACGCACATAGGTGGAGAGTTCCCCGGCCAGTTCGGACAGGTAGCGATACAACACTTCCGGGGCCAGCGGGGTTTTCGCCAGGTGAGTCAGCAGCGGCTCAAAGCGATTGAGAATTTGCAGCAGCAGGTAATCGGAGACCTCTGCTGCTTCATGGCCGTGGTTGTCGCTGCCGGTCAGCCGTTCCGCCAGCGAATCGGCCCGCATCCGGATGAGATCGTTGATCCACGACAGCCAGGTACACATCAGTGAACTGGCCTGATAATTAATGATGGGCGGGATCAGGTCGTGGTCGATATCTATCCGCCCGTCAGGGTTCAGCCCGGTGATGCGGGTCAGCGGCAGGCCAATCCAGGCGCCCGTCACCGCCTTTTCCGGCAGCAGCCGCAGACGCAGGTGACTAAGCTGTAATAACTGCGCGCCACGTCCCAGCGAGTTGGCGTCGCGGATGTCGTGTTCGTGTACCGAGAAACGCGCCAGTGATTCCGGGTTATTGTCAAACGTGGTTTCTTCGCTGTTCGGCGCGCGTACCGGTACCGCCAGACAAATCTGCTGATTCAGATGCTCCGGCAGGATGGTCAGCGGCGGCGGCAGCGGAGTGTGGTCCGGTGCGTTAAACGGCGTGCCGTCGGGAAAAATCCCTGATGCCTCTTTCAGTATCAGTTTACCGATGTTCAGCGCTTCGCCATCAATATTGTAGTGGCTGAATCCCCAGAAAAAGGGGGTCAGCGGCAGGCTGCGGTAATGCATGACGTGTTCCAGATAACGCTCTTGCTGCTGAAACATCTGCGGCAGTAAAAATTGTCCTTCACTCCAGACTACGCGGTCATTCCAGCTCATAATTCATTTATCCCGTTCCGTAATTACAATAGCGCTTTGTTCCAGTTCCGCATCCAACTGCACTTTTCCTTTCCCCGGTATGAAGTTGTTGTACCAGGCTTTTTCCGGGGCTTCCGGGATTTTGTAGGTTACCCGCCAGACCGATTTGGCCAGGTTACGGTATCCGGCCAGTACGCCGATTGCCGTGGTCTGCGCATTCAGCGGGCGACGCAGTTTTTTCTCTTCGCCGGGACGCAAAATAAAGCTGTCGCGACGCACTAAATCGTCGGTAAGGACGGATTTGTCGTTGTCATGGAGCGACCAGTAATCGGCTGTCGTGAAAGCGGCGTCATTTTTTAGTTCATAAACACGTATCTCAATGGGCGCGGCCTTCTTCTGATTGTCAGGATTCACCTTATCGGAGGCTTTCACGCTCAGGTCGAGTCGCTGTGATTCGAGGTCAGGTAACGCATCGCTACTGCCGCATCCGGAAAGCAGGAGCAGTGCAAAAGGCATAGCTACCGCACATAACCGCCGAGTGGGGTTACGCCATTTATTCACTATAAATTCCTTTAAAATCAAAATAATAAATCCGTCCAGATATAAATCTGGCCGGAAAAAAAACCGTTAAATTTCTTTGTTGGCCTTGAAGTCGTAGCCTGCGGTGATGGTGCCGCCGCTGCCGCCCTGCTGGTTCTGCACCACGTATTCCTGCTTCACGGTACTGAAGGAGAGCTCCACCGTTTCACGGGAGGCGATTTCACCATCGTGGCTGCCGCTCGGAGAAACCACGGCGACAATCAGGTCGGTGAAGGTATACTTGAGGTACTCCAGCGGATTGCCACCAGCCTTACGCATAACCAGAATGGCCTGCGGAATGTGCTTGCCGGAGGCGCAGTATTTGAACAGGTTCGGGCTGGCGCGATCGATGTAATGTTCAAATGAAAGATGAGTAACAGATACTTTACCGGAGCCGAGACCGCTACCGGCGTGCATGGTGGATTCCTGATGGATATTCCAGCGCCAGCTCAGTACTTCAATTTCATTTTTGTGTTTGTCATCCATCGACTCACCGTCGATGCCGTCAATTTTCAGAAAAATGTCATAAGACATATCTACTATCCTTTTAACTACCTAAATTAAGCCCTGATTTATCTGCTTTATTAGGTGAACAGATTAACTATTCCTGTACAGCTCTTTCTTACCCATAAATTCATCAGAGCAAGAGAACTTATGCTTTTAATATCTTTGAATTTTACTTCTCGACACGCCTTTCAATTAATTCATTTAATTCACTGTCGTGGATAAAATCTATGCACTTCATGGTATTAAAATCTGATGATATTGAGCCATTATATTTCAACCCTGAATATTTTTTCGCAATCTCATCAATTTCATGGTAAATCTCCACAGATTGTTTACCATATTCAAGGTAAGCACTGGCCGTAGCTCTGGCATCGTTTTTAACGACATCATCTTTGTATACTAATGCCAGACAATGACTCAGCGCCCAATTTTTTAAGAGTTCCGACTGTGAATATTGTGTGGTCAATGCTTCTTTTGCAAAGGATGGCTGCCATACCAACATTCCACTTATGCTGAAAGTAACTAATATTAACCATTTCACGATAGTATCCCCAGAATCCCAACTTCAGGAACAAATGGTCCATTATCTGGGTCATTTAATAAGTGGCACTGATCTGAACAGATACTGCCATTCCATAATGTAACGTGTCCTCTGGCATTGCTCCAGCCATGCCCTTTTACTACGATAATTCCTTTCTTCCCTATAAAGTCACTCTGTTTCGGATTATTAACAATAAGATCAGGCTTGCCCATAATATGAGTAAGATAATCCATCATATCATTCACGCGATAAATATATAATTTATTATCGGCACCACTAACCTTTGCATACGGAGAATTACGGGCTATTGGGAATCCTGTCGCATTCAAAACATAGCTCATTCGAATAGGGCAGGCATTTTGAAAATAACCACCAGTTATATTTTTCCCAACGTTTCCACCAATAATGCTACCCACATCAGCGACGGAATGATTCACCTTCCTAAGAGCCTATCCCATTAGGGCTATTTTACTTGCCATTTTGGTCCTGGGCAGTGCTC
>NZ_JBKFSQ010000062.1:0-11949 GCF_046569525.1 Salmonella sp. 741265055_HSA
AGTTGACTTTTAATCAATTGGTCGCAGGTTCGAATCCTGCACGACCCACCAATTTAACATCAAACTCAGATGTTGAACGTGAAGGATAACGTTGCGTCAGCAACGGCCCGTAGGGCGAGGCGAAGCCGAGTCATCCTGCACGACCCACCAGTGTAAAAAGGCGCCCTAAAGGCGCCTTTTTGCTATCTGCGATATGGAAGATTCGAACCTGCCGCAGGTTCGGGTCTCACGCAGTGAGACAACGGAGCCGCTTGCGGCGACGGCCCGAAGGGCGAGCGAAGCGAGTCATCCTGCACGACCCACCAGTGTAAAAAAGCGCCCTAAAGGCGCTTTTTTGCTATCTGCGATATGGAAGATTCGCACCTGCCGCAGGTTCGGGTCGAACGCAGTGAGACAACGGAGCCGTTTACGGCAACGGCCCGTAGGGCGAGGCGAAGCCGAGTCATCCTGCACGACCCACCAATGTAAAAGAGGGCGCTGGCGGCGCCTTTTTGCTATCTGCAATATGGAAGATTCGAACCTGCCGCAGGTTCGGGTCTTGCCTGATGCGCTGCGCTTATCAGGCCTACAGACGGCACCGCTCACGTAGGCCAGATAAGACGTTACGTCGCCATCAGATACGGGGCTACGTAATTATTGTGACTTTCCTTGTTGAATCAGCTATCTTGTTTAGCATATAAAACAAATTAACCGATTGCGGCGTTTATTACGCTTTCATTTGGTTGTTTCGTTAAGCCAGTAAAACGAGAAGCATGATGAGCGTAATGTTTGACCCACAAGCCGCAATCTACCCGTTCCCGCCGAAACCAACGCCGTTGAACGACGATGAAAAGCAATTTTATCGTGAGAAAATCAAACGACTCCTCAGCGAACGGGATGCGGTGATGGTGGCGCACTACTACACCGATCCGGAAATTCAACAGTTGGCAGAAGAAACCGGCGGCTGTATTTCCGACTCGCTGGAAATGGCCCGTTTCGGCGCGAAGCACGCCGCATCCACGTTACTGGTAGCGGGCGTACGGTTTATGGGGGAAACCGCCAAAATCCTCAGCCCAGAAAAAACCATTCTTATGCCTACCCTGGCGGCGGAATGTTCGCTGGATTTAGGCTGCCCAATAGACGAATTTAGCGCTTTTTGTGATGCGCACCCTGACAGAACCGTAGTGGTCTATGCTAACACCTCGGCTGCTGTTAAAGCGCGTGCGGACTGGGTTGTGACCTCCAGTATCGCCGTAGAACTGATTGAGCATCTGGATAGTTTGGGGGAAAAAATTATCTGGGCGCCGGACAGACACCTGGGGAATTACGTGCAAAAACAGACCGGGGCCGATGTACTGTGTTGGCAAGGGGCGTGTATCGTGCATGACGAGTTTAAAACCCAGGCGTTGACCCGTTTAAAAAAAATCTATCCCGATGCCGCTCTTCTGGTTCACCCTGAATCGCCGCAGTCCATTGTCGAAATGGCCGATGCGGTGGGCTCCACCAGTCAGCTTATTAAGGCGGCAAAAACGCTGCCGCACAGACAGCTTATCGTGGCGACCGATCGCGGCATCTTCTACAAAATGCAGCAGGCGGTGCCTGAAAAAGAGCTGCTTGAAGCGCCCACGGCTGGCGAGGGGGCGACCTGCCGTAGCTGCGCGCACTGTCCGTGGATGGCGATGAATGGCCTGAAAGCCATTGCTGAAGGGCTGGAGCAGGGAGGCGCGGCGCATGAAATACAGGTTGATGCGGCGCTACGCGAGGGCGCATTACTTCCCCTCAACCGGATGCTGGATTTTGCGACTACACTTCGGGCGTAAAGGCGGAAATCTTTGGGGGAGAGAATGGATTTTTTTAGTACGCACAACATACTGATTCATATTCCGATTGGCGCTGGCGGGTACGATCTTTCGTGGATCGAAGCGGTAGGAACCATCGCCGGCCTGCTCTGTATTTGGCTCGCCAGTCTGGAGAAGATCAGCAACTACTTTTTTGGACTGGTTAACGTCACCCTGTTTGCGATTATTTTCTTTCAGATCCAGCTTTATGCCAGCCTGTTGCTGCAACTCTTTTTCTTTGCCGCCAATATTTATGGCTGGTATGCGTGGTCGCGGCAAACAAAGGATAATCAAGCCGAGCTTAAAATCCGCTGGCTGCCGTTGCCAAAAGCAATGGCATGGCTGGCGATATGTGTGATAGCTATCGGTTTGATGACGCGATATATCGATCCCGTATTCGCCGTCCTGACGCGCGTGGCCGTCGCCATTATGCAGATGCTGGGGTTACAGGTGACAATGCCTGTACTGCAACCGGACGCTTTCCCGTTCTGGGACTCTTGCATGATGGTTCTGTCTATCGCGGCGATGATTCTGATGACACGCAAATATGTCGAAAACTGGCTCCTGTGGGTGGTAATCAACGTGATCAGTGTGGTGATTTTTGCTTTGCAGGGCGTCTATGCGATGTCGCTGGAATATCTGATCCTGACATTTATCGCCGTGAACGGTAGCCGCCTGTGGATAAACAGCGCGCGGGAGCGAGGATCGCGCGCGCTTTCCCGTTAATGGTGATGAACATGCCCGGATGGCGTCTGATTCAGATGACAGTCCGGGCCGTGACACACTTGATACTCCATCTGAATCGTAGCGTGCGCAATATGGTATTCGTGCATCAGAAAATCCTGGATACGTTCCAGCAGCGCATCATGGTCGTGTGGCGGAATGACCTGAGCGTGCAATGTCATGATCGGTTTTTCGCCGACCATCCAGACATGCACATGGTGTACGTTGCGGACTTCGGGGATTTCCCGGCTTAAATGGCGCTGTAAGGCATGAATATCCAGCGAAACCGGCGCACCTTCCAGCAATTCGTTGACGCTATCTTTTAACAAACGCCAGGCGCTGCGTAACACCAGTACCGAAACCAGAATAGAGAGAATCGGGTCCGCTGGCGTCCAGCCCGTCCAGATAATGATCAACGCGGCGACTATTGCGCCGACGGAACCCAGCAAATCGCCCATCACATGTAGCGCGGCAGCGCGCACGTTCAGGTTTTTTTCATCGCTTCCCCGATGGAGAATCCAGAACGCAAACAGGTTCGCCAGCAGACCCGCAACCGCAATCACCATCATCAGATTGCCCGCCACCGGACGTGGCGTGTAAAAGCGCTCTATCGCTTCCCAGACAATGAGAAGGGTAATGACCACCAACGCAATGGCATTCACAAAAGCCGCCAGTGTGGTGAGTCTTAGCCAGCCAAAAGTGTGGCGAACAGTCGGGGGACGACGGGAAAATTGAACCGCCAGCAGCGCAAAGAGAAGGGCCGCCGCGTCGGTGAGCATATGTCCCGCATCCGCCAACAACGCCAGAGAGCCGGAGAGTATCCCGCCCACCACCTCAAGGAGCATAAATCCGGCAGTGACGATAAAGGCGAAAAGCAGGCGATGAGCATTATTATCTTTCGGCAGGTGTGAATCGGCATGAGAGTGTGAGTGCGCCATAACGTCATTCCTTTGTTATTCTCATCAATACTGTAGACATCATACTGATTTTTCGCTGACAAAATAAAAAGGAGAGCGAAAGCTCTCCCGTTATCAGACTTTTTTCTGCATTTTCTGCATTACTGTGTGGTACCGTCGGTTTTGGTATTCACGTCATTATTGACGCCATTACCGGTTTCCACTTTTTTATTAATATCCGGGCAGCGACCGTCTTTACACATGGTATTTTTATGCTCTTCATCCTTGGTCATTCCGTCATGATTCATGGTTGAACCGTCTGGATGCTGCATCGTGCTGTTAGTATTGCCGTTGGTATTGATGTCATTGTTATTCACATCATTCGGCGCTACATTCTGGCGGGCGTCCGGGGCAACCTGACCGGCATTTGCCGCCGAGTTCGCTTGGCCATTACTGGATTGCGCGTTAGATTCAGCAGCTAACGCTGCGCCGCTGGCAAGGCCGAGGGTAGCGGTGAGTAAAAGCGTAGTCAGTTTTGTCATTTTCATAAGATGCTCCTGTTATGGTGGATATGTCGGATAACCTCTTCCAACAGTGCACGTGTCAGTCAAATCCTCAAATAAGGGATAAAAAACGTTCGCCGCCGCGGGTTAACGCAGCAGAGAATCTTGCAATAATTCATAAACAGAGTGGTTACAGTTAAAAAGTGTAGGTTAGATCCCATTTTTCGCTACATTTGTGCGTTTTTTTCCTGAATTCCAGGATTATTCCGTTCAAAGTGTAAAAGCCCGTTTACACTATTTAATTGAAGAGATAGATTGGAGGGATTGCATTCATTGGGATAAGTACGGCAACACTGGAATAAACATGAATTATCAGAACGACGATTTACGCATTAAAGAAATCAACGAGTTATTACCTCCGGTCGCGCTGCTGGAAAAGTTTCCCGCCACGGAAAATGCAGCAAATACCGTTGCTCACGCGCGCAAAGCCATCCATAAAATTCTCAAAGGCAATGACGATCGTCTGCTGGTGGTGATTGGTCCTTGTTCAATTCATGATCCGGTAGCGGCGAAAGAGTATGCCGCCCGTTTGCTGGCGTTACGCGATGAGCTTCAAGGCGAGCTTGAAATTGTCATGCGCGTCTATTTTGAGAAACCGCGTACCACCGTCGGCTGGAAAGGGCTGATTAACGATCCGCACATGGATAACAGCTTCCAGATTAACGACGGTCTGCGTATTGCGCGCAAACTGCTGCTGGATATTAACGACAGCGGCCTGCCTGCCGCCGGCGAATTCCTCGATATGATCACGCCGCAATATCTGGCCGATCTGATGAGCTGGGGCGCCATTGGCGCGCGGACTACTGAATCCCAGGTTCATCGCGAACTGGCGTCTGGCCTCTCTTGTCCGGTCGGTTTTAAAAATGGTACTGATGGCACGATTAAAGTCGCCATTGACGCCATCAACGCCGCCGGCGCGCCGCATTGCTTCCTCTCCGTCACTAAATGGGGTCATTCGGCGATTGTGAATACCAGCGGCAACGGCGACTGCCATATCATTCTGCGCGGCGGTAAAGCGCCAAACTATAGCGCGCAACATGTTGCTGAGGTGAAAGAAGGCCTCATCAAAGCGGGACTGACGCCGCAGGTCATGATCGATTTCAGCCATGCCAACTCCTGTAAGCAATTTCAAAAGCAGATGGAGGTTTGCGCCGATGTCTGCCAGCAGATAGCGGGCGGTGAAAAAGCGATTATTGGCGTGATGGTAGAGAGTCATCTGGTAGAAGGCAACCAGAGTCTGGAAAGCGGTCAGCCGCTGACCTACGGTAAAAGCATTACTGACGCCTGTATTGGCTGGGAAGATACCGATGCGCTGCTTCGTCAGTTGTCGGCAGCGGTAAAAGCCCGTCGCGGCTAAGTTTAGTTTCTATCCTGTGGTGAAGTGCAGGATAGAAAACATATCGGTCCGGTAACAGCCTACCGGACCGATATTGCCAATATTAATGTATTATTATTTGGCGTACTTGGGTACTTCCTGCTTCTGGAGAGTATTTCCTTCCGAATCAATTCCTACAATGACTCTATAGCGGTCAAAATATAACTTCTTAATGGATTCTGTTCCTAATTCTTCGTAGGCAACAATTTCTACTGATTTAACATGTTTTGTATTAATTGCAGACGCTCCTCCAATCCCGAGTAGCGAAACCCCACCGTATTTTTTACAAAGCTCAGCGACATAATCAGCACGATCGCCTTTGCCAAGAAACGCAGTTGCCCCTTGTTGAAACATCATTTCTACAAATGGGTCCATACGCGCGGCCGTTGTAGGACCGTTGGAGCCAATAGGTAAACCAGGTCTGGCAGGGCAGGGGCCAGCATAGTAAATCGTTTGGTTTTGAAAATCGACTGGTGATTTTTCTCCGTTACTAAGCGCTACTTCGATTTTTTTATGCGCGGCGTCACGGCAGGTGTAAGCAAATCCAGTGAGAAATAATATATCGCCGACCTTAAGAGTTTTCGCTTTCTCTTTAGTCAATGGTAATGTTAATTCCATCATAGCTTCTCCAGGTATTAAATGATTTCACTAGCGTGGCGGCTTGCATTACATTGGAAATTGATTGCGACTGGCAGTGCAGTGATATGGCAAGGATAGTAATCGACATGCACGCCTAACGCCGTAATACGCCCGCCCATACCTAAAGGGCCGATCCCTGTATTATTCACGGCCTCTAATAATTCAGCTTCGAGCTGGGCATAAAGTGGTTTAGCATTGAACTCACCAAGAGGGCGTAATAATGCTTTCTTCGCCATCCACGAACAGTGATCCATTGTACCGCCAACGCCGATACCAATAATATAAGGAGGGCATGGATTACCTCCTACACGACGGACAGTTTCCAGAACAAAATCTTTTATACCATCAATACCATCGCCGGGAAGCAATGTTTTAAAAGTTCCCATATTTTCGCTACCGCCGCCCTTTGGCATAACGGTAATTGTCACTCGGTCACCATCAACAATTTCAGTATGTAAAATTGCAGGAGTATTATCATTAGTATTAATACGTTCTAATGGATCTGCAACCATGGATTTTCTTAAGTATCCATTTTCATAGCCCTGGCGAACACCCTGGTTCACCTGATCTTTAAGCGGCTTACCTTCCCAGCATACATGTTGTCCAATTTCCATTATAACGATACAAGTGCCGGTATCATGGCAGCATGCAAGTTGTTCTTTTTTTGCATACTCTCCATTATCAATTAATATCTTAATGGTTTCCTTGCCGATCTTTGACTCTTCTTTATCATATGCTTTACGAAAAGAACACATGAGATTATCATCCAGTTCATAACAAGCTTTTTTTACAAGTTTTTCGATAACCGGAATGATAATTTCTGTATTTAATATACGACTCATACTCCCTCCAGTGCTATGTTGCATTGTTTTATCCATTGATCACATTTTCATGATATTCGTATTCATTGTAGGAAGGAAATATGTTATTTTTATTAAATGATAAATTTTATTTATAGTAGTGGAAAATAGATGGAAATTAGACAATTAGAATATTTTGTAAGCGCTTCTTTGTTAGGTAACTTAACCAGAGTTGCTGAGCGGCATTTTGTTTCTCAACCTAATATCACCATTGCTATTAAGAAGTTAGAGAATGAATTAGGGGTGACATTATTTGATAGAAAGAAAAATAAACTTGTCCTTACTGAGGAGGGCATGTTTTTCTTACAAAAAATTGAACCTATCCTTATTGCGTTAAAAAATAGCGTAGCGGAAATGAAAGATTATCGTAATGAAAATGGTGGCATAGTAACTTTGGGGATCCCACCGATGATAAGTTTGTTTCTTTTTTCACCGCTCTTCAAGCATTTCCGAGAGATTTATCCAGAGATGGAACTCTCTCTTGTTGAAGAGGGGACTTTTGGTTTACATGATAAACTTTCTGCTGGAGAGCTGGATCTTGCTATTGTTATTATTAATGACTGTCCAAAAGAATTAGTTACGGTACCATTAATGACTCAGCAGCACGTGGTATGTATGTCAGATAAACATCCTCTTGCAAAAAAGGATAGTATCGATTGGGAAGATCTACAATATGAGCCATTGATACTAATGAAAAAAGATTCCTGGCATAGAAAAACGATTATTGAAGAATGTACAAAGCGAGGAATTCATACACATATTTTTCTATCATCAAACAGGATTCAAACCAACATAGATCTGGTTGCTAAAAATGAAGGAATTTCTTTCATTTTGGACGCTGTCGATCTTAAAGCCGAAAAAGTAATAACCAAGGCCATGACTGAGCCGACTTATGTTACGATTGGTTTGGCCTGGAAGAAAGATAAATATTTATCATATGCAACCAGAGCGTTAATTAAATTCATTGAGGATTATATTAAAGAACATTTTACAATTAAATAATTATATTTGTTCTTCAACAAAAATTTCCCATAGCTCTTCGGCATCTGGAGGCATTCTCTTGGCTGGTCTATAAAGTCTTATTTCTATGGGTACCCATAAATTGCTTTCTTTTTCCGCTGCAGTAACAATAGTTTTAGCCTCTATATCTTGCCTGGCAAGGCTTTGAGGTATCCAGGCAACACCATCGCCAGATCTGACCATTGCCAATAGTGTTGCTGCCAGATCGGCCACAAAGGCAACATTTATATTATGGGTAATTCTGTTAATAGACGCTGTATTTGCTATTATTCTTCCCAGACCTGATTGTGATGAAAAAGAAAGGTAAGGGAATTGAGTCTTATTATTTATATTCCACAACGGTTTTAACGTTTCTGAGTCTGGTTTACTGAATGGAATTAATGTATCAAACCCAAGACGAATGTTCATAAAGTTATTTTTATTTAAATTTAGATGCATATGTGGGTGATGGTGACACAGCAAAAATTGTGAATCTCCCTGCCGCATCATTTTTTCGCACGCATTCAATGAGTCAGATAAAAGACGAAATGAACCAAATTTTGCAATTTTATCACTTTGTTTTAACAAATGTGGTACAAAAGAGAAAGACAAAGCATGCGTTGCTGAAAAAACAAGGCTAGGTTGTTTATTACCTGCGGCCTCAAGGGTATCACTTTTCAATGTGTACAAGGAGTGGATCAGTTCGGGAATCTGGTCTGTAAATACTTCTCTGGCCTTGGTAAGGGTGACTCCCCGTTTACTTCTTTCAAAAAGGGGCGTACCCACCCATTCTTCGAGAGATTGTATCCGACGACTAAATGTGGGTTGAGTCACATATCTTGAGGCAGACGCTTTTGAGAAATTCAACGTTTCTTTTAGAGCCAGACAGTCTTCGAGCCATGTTAGTTCGAGGTGATGCCGATATTGCATAAGCTGCAACCTTATTAGCATTGGATGAGTTTCATTTATATAAGTAGCATTATACACAGACAGATTTTAAGAGGAAATTATTTGATTAAACAGAAACAAAAGCAGTAAGAATATGTTATGCCTTTGTCGGGTAAGTGTTGTTATTTATGTGAGTGTATTCTTTCTCAATAGAAATTAATTAGATGTAATTTTAGTATAACATGTGATTTATGCTTGTTGCAGTTGTATTCATGACTGTAATGAGTTGTTTTTGTACCCTAATAATATTAAGCCTATTAAACTTCTTATGCCTCTGGTTTTTGGGGCAACAATCGGTGCTGACATTTCTATTATCGGTTCGCCAGGAAATCTGATTGCTAAAAATACTATTGAAACTTTTAGTAAGGGAAGTCTGTCGGTGCCATTTTTCGAATACGCTAAAATTGGTATTCCTTTGCTGATTGCATGCTCTATATTTCTC
Source organism: Salmonella sp. 741265055_HSA (assembly GCF_046569525.1). Classification (NCBI taxonomy): domain Bacteria; kingdom Pseudomonadati; phylum Pseudomonadota; class Gammaproteobacteria; order Enterobacterales; family Enterobacteriaceae; genus Salmonella; species Salmonella sp. 741265055_HSA. Next base: position 9,263 of record NZ_JBKFSQ010000062.1, read on the forward strand.
TATTTCTTCGGTTCAAAACTCATCGCAGATCGTGATGGAAATACACAATCTGATTCTCAAATGGATTATAGCCAAATTCCGGCCTGGCATAGAAATTTAACTTTAGCCGTTTTTATTCTGTCTATCGCTGGAATGGTGGCAACTGATTATATTAAGTTTCTGCCTCCAATGCATATTATTGCGTGTTGTGCGGCTATTGTTCTTGTATTTGCTGGCGTTTTAACACAAAAGGAAACTTTTAATTCTTTTGAAACGCTAACTGTTTTCATGCTTGCGTTTATGATGCCTTTAGGAGCCGCGCTTAATTCTACTGGTGCTGGAGAAATGATTGCTAATGCCGTTATTTCAGTAACCGGAGATTCTGGCGTTATGATTATTATGGCGTCATTGTGGATACTTACATGGGCTTTGACTCAAGTAATGAGTAACACTGCAGCATGTACGTTGTTATGCCCGGTAGGATGGACTATCGCACAATCTATTGGCGCAGACCCTCGTGCAGTTGTTATTGCTGTTTTTATTGCGAGTAGTGTTGCTGTTTGTACCCCAATGGCTATTCCAGCAAACTCAATGATTATTGGCCCGGGGAATGTTAAATTTAAAGATTTCTTAAAACCCGGATTGGCGATTAGTTTGGTTTGTTTTATCGTTAGTATGATTTTACTACCGGTATTTTATCCCTTCTATTAATGCCTGATATTACTTTTCTATTTTAGATTATTAAATTTGAGACTTTATTATGAATAGTTCGGTGCTATTAGGTGAAGGCTTCACTCTGATGTTCCTCGGCATGGGGTTCGTGCTGGCGTTTCTGTTCCTGCTGATTTTCGCCATCCGCGGCATGTCCGCCGCCGTCAACCGTTTCTTCCCTGAACCGGTCCCAGTACCGAAGGCGGCACCTGCCGCCGCCGCGCCCGCTGACGACTTTGCCCGCCTCAAGCCGGTGATTGCCGCCGCTATCCACCACCATCGCCGCCTTAACCCTTAATTTACGGAGGAATCCATGACCATTGCCATTACCGACGTCGTCCTGCGTGACGCCCACCAGTCCCTGTTCGCCACCCGCCTGCGCCTTGACGATATGCTGCCGATTGCCGCTCAGCTCGACGACGTGGGCTACGGTTCCCTCGAATGCTGGGGCGGCGCCACCTTTGACGCCTGTATCCGCTTTCTCGGCGAAGACCCGTGGCTGCGCCTGCGCGAGCTCAAAAAAGCCATGCCCAAAACCCCGCTGCAGATGCTGCTGCGCGGCCAGAACCTGCTCGGTTATCGCCATTACGCCGATGACGTGGTGGAACGCTTCGTCGAACGCGCGGTGAAAAACGGCATGGACGTGTTCCGTGTCTTCGATGCCATGAACGACCCGCGCAATATGAAAGCCGCCCTGCAGGCGGTGCGCAGCCACGGCGCCCACGCCCAGGGCACGCTCTCGTATACCACCAGCCCGGCACACACGCTGCAGACCTGGCTGGACTTAACCGAACAACTGCTGGAAACCGGTGTTGACTCGATTGCCATCAAGGATATGTCCGGCATTCTCACGCCGATGGCGGCGTATGAGCTGGTCAGCGAAATCAAAAAACGTTTTGAGGTGCGCCTGCACCTGCACTGTCATGCCACCACCGGCATGGCGGAGATGGCGCTGCTGAAGGCTATCGAGGCGGGCGTCGACGGCGTGGATACCGCTATCTCCTCCATGAGCGCCACCTACGGCCACCCGGCCACCGAGGCGCTGGTGGCGACGTTGGCAGGTACTGAGCACGACACAGGGCTGGATATCCTGAAGCTGGAGAGCATCGCCGCGTACTTCCGCGAGGTGCGCAAGAAATACCACGCCTTTGAAGGCCAGCTGAAAGGCTACGACAGCCGCATTCTGGTGGCCCAGGTGCCGGGCGGGATGCTCACCAACCTGGAAGGCCAGCTGAAGCAGCAGAACGCCGCTCACCGTCTGGACGAAGTGCTGGCGGAAATCCCCCGCGTGCGCGAGGACCTCGGCTTTATTCCGCTGGTCACTCCGACTTCACAGATTGTCGGCACCCAGGCGGTGCTCAACGTCCTGACCGGCGAGCGCTACAAAACCATCGCCAAAGAAACCGCCGGCATTCTGAAAGGCGAATACGGCCACACCCCGGTGCCGGTGAACGCCGCGTTACAGGCCCGCGTGCTGGAAGGGGGCGCTCCGGTGACCTGCCGCCCGGCGGACCTGCTGAAACCGGAACTGGCTGAACTGGAAGCCGACGTGAAGCGCCAGGCGCAGGAGAAGGGAATTACCCTTGCGGAAAACGCCATCGACGACGTACTCACCGTGGCGCTGTTCCCGCAAATCGGCCTCAAGTTCCTTGAGAACCGCCACAACCCGGCGGCGTTTGAGCCGGTACCGCAGGCGGAAGCCGCGCAGCCGGTGGCAAAAGCAGAGAAGCCTGCCGCCTCCGGTATCTACACCGTGGAAGTGGAGGGCAAAGCCTTTGTGGTCAAAGTCAGCGACGGCGGCGATATCAGCCAGCTCACTGCTGCCACCCCGTCTTCCGCACCGGTTCAGGCTGCCGCCCCGGCAGGCGCCGGCACCCCGGTCACCGCGCCGCTGGCGGGCAACATCTGGAAGGTGATTGCCACCGAGGGCCAGACGGTGGCGGAAGGCGACGTGCTGCTGATTCTGGAAGCCATGAAGATGGAAACCGAAATCCGCG
>NZ_JBKFSQ010000063.1:0-10963 GCF_046569525.1 Salmonella sp. 741265055_HSA
AACCTCGGAATGCCGGAATCAGAATCCGGTGCCTTACCGCTTGGCGATACCCCAACAAATTATTTTCGAACCGGTCGAATACCTCGACGCGTTCTGAATATGGTGGCTACGACGGGATTCGAACCTGTGACCCCATCATTATGAGTGATGTGCTCTAACCAACTGAGCTACGTAGCCAGATGATTTCTTCGATGGCTGGGGTACCTGGATTCGAACCAGGGAATGCCGGTATCAAAAACCGGTGCCTTACCGCTTGGCGATACCCCATCCGTACAACGCTTATCGGTGAATGGTGCGGGAGGCGAGACTTGAACTCGCACACCTTGCGGCGCCAGAACCTAAATCTGGTGCGTCTACCAATTTCGCCACTCCCGCAAAAAAGATGGTGGCTACGACGGGATTCGAACCTGTGACCCCATCATTATGAGTGATGTGCTCTAACCAACTGAGCTACGTAGCCATCTTTTTTCGCGTTACCTTATCGGCGTTGCGGGGCGCATTATGCGTATTGAGCCTTGAAGCGTCAACCTCTTTTTCATCGAAAAACGTCGGAAAGTGTCTGTTTGGTTAGGTTGCGAACAGCGTGGCGCAATATTCGGCAATTATTGGTTATTAATCGTTTTTCCGAAAGTGGTTTGCTATAAAAAAAGAGCCCCTAAGGGCTCTTTCGTCATCGTTAATTTACTGGTACGCTGACTGATGCACGCCGACCGCGCGGCCTGACGGGTCATCCATCGTTTTGAATGCTTCATCCCACTCAATGGCTTTGGCGGAAGAACAGGCCACAGACGGGCCGCCGGGTACGCATTCCGCCGCGCTTGGCACCGGGAACAGCTCTTCAAAAATTTCGCGGTACAGATACGCCTCTTTAGACGACGGCGTGTTGTATGGAAAGCGGAAGCGGGCGGTTTCCAGTTGTTGATCGGAAATCTGTTTCGCCGCCACCTCTTTCAGCGTATCAATCCAGCTATAGCCTACGCCGTCAGAGAACTGCTCTTTCTGACGCCACGCGACGCTTGCTGGCAGATAAGACTCGAAGCACTCGCGCAGCACGTGTTTTTCCATCTTGCCGTTACCGCACATTTTATCCTGTGGGTTGATACGCATCGCCACGTCGAGGAATTTTTTATCCAGGAACGGTACGCGCGCTTCCACGCCCCAGGCGGACATCGCTTTGTTGGCGCGGGCGCAGTCATACATATGCAGCGCCTGTAGCTTACGGACCGTCTCTTCATGTAACTCTTTGGCGTTCGGCGCTTTATGGAAGTACAGGTAGCCGCCAAACACCTCATCGGAACCTTCGCCGGAGAGCACCATTTTGATGCCCATCGCTTTGATCTTACGCGACATCAGATACATTGGCGTTGAGGCACGGATAGTGGTCACGTCATAGGTTTCAATGTGATAGATAACATCACGAATGGCATCAAGGCCTTCCTGCACGGTGAAGTGAATTTCATGATGCACGGTGCCGAGGTGGTTAGCCACTTCCTGGGCCGCCTTCAGGTCAGGCGAACCTTCCAGACCGACCGCAAAAGAGTGCAACTGTGGCCACCAGGCTTCGGAGCGCTCTTGATCTTCGACGCGACGGGCGGCGAATTTTTTGGTGATTGCCGAAATAACCGACGAGTCCAGACCGCCGGAGAGCAGCACGCCGTAAGGGACGTCGGACATCAGGTGGCTTTTCACAGATTCTTCCAGCGCCTGACGCAGCGCGTTTTTGTCGGTGACGTTGTCTTTTACCGCATCGAACTCAAACCAGTCGCGCTGATAGTACTGACGAATTTCGCCGTCTTTGCTCCACAGGTAGCTGCCCGCCGGGAACTCTTTAATGGTGCGGCAGACCGGGGTCAGCGCTTTCATTTCTGACGCTACGTAGAAGTTGCCGAATTCGTCATAGCCCATATAGAGCGGAATAATACCGATATGGTCACGACCAATCAGATAAGCGTCTTTTTCGCTGTCATACAGGGCGAAGGCGAACATCCCCTGTAAATCGTCAAGGAAATCCGGCCCTTTTTCCTGATACAGCGCGAGGATAACTTCGCAGTCGGAGCCTGTCTGGAACGCGTAACGATCGCCATACTCCGCGCGTAACGTCTGATGGTTATAAATTTCACCGTTCACCGCCAGTACGTGGGTTTTTCTGGCGTTATACAGGGGCTGGGCGCCGGCGTTAACATCAACAATCGACAAGCGTTCATGTGCGAGAATCGCGTTATCGCAAGCGTAGATGCCGGACCAGTCCGGGCCGCGATGGCGCATCAGGCGTGACAGTTCAAGGGCTTTTTTACGCAGTTCCGCTGCATCTGTTTTGATATCGAATACGCCGAAAATAGAACACATAGCCTTCTCCGTTAATCTGTTGCGTCGTACTTTTTGTGTTTGCTTGACTAAAAAATGCCGCAAAGGCGTGGAAGGCGCAAGGGGATTACGGTCTGAAAAATGAAAAATGCAATCGTCATTGTTGATTAGTGAAAAATGATTACATATTGCGCGGATTTATTGATGGATCTTCAGTTTTATCGTGGATTAATTGAATTATGTTTTTCCTGATGGCGTTTCGCTTATCAGACCTACAATGTTGTTCGAACCGTAGGCCTGAAAGCTATGCGTCATCAGGCAGAGGACAGGTTTAGATAACGTCGATCTCAGCGACGGAAGGGTAAATCCAGCTTGGGCGGAACGGCATACTGTCAATATCATTGATTGTTGATACGCCTGAAAGCACCAGAATGGTCTCCAGACCGGCCTGGAACCCCGCCAGAATGTCAGTGCGCAGGTTGTCGCCGACGATAACGGTCTCTTCCGAGTGCGCCTGCATTTTGTTTAATGCCGCGCGGATGATCCACGGGCTGGGTTTGCCGACATAAAACGGCTTCCGGCCGGAAATTTTTTCAATGCCTGCGCACAGCGCGCCGCAGGCCGGATAAAAGCCGCGACCGTGGGTATCCGGGTTGGTGGCGATAAAGCGCGCGCCATTGGCGACGAAAAATGCTGCTTTATGCATCATGTCCCAGTTGTAGGAGCGGGTCTCTCCAACGATGACAAAATCAGGGTTCACATCGGTAATAGTAAAACCCGCTTTATAGAGCTCGTGAATGAGCGCGCCTTCGCCCACGACATACGCTTTCTTACCTTCCTGACGGCGCAGAAAATCGGCTGTCGCCATTGCTGACGTATAAAACACGCTGTCCGGCACGTTAACGCCAGCGGTAGCAAAACGGTTCGCCAGATCCTGGCCGGTTTGCGACGGGTAATTGGTCAGCAGCACCAGCGGCAGACCTTTTTCCAGAATCCCCGTCAGAAATTCCGCCGCACCGGGTACGGCTACGTTGTCGTGCATCAGCACGCCGTCGATATCGCAGATTACATTCTTGATGGTCATGAACTACCCAGGGAATTTGTGAATAATCCGATACTATAAGAGCGCATCAACTTTCCAGCAAACGTTGCAGCAATGTTCCGTTGAGCATGGCGCGTTTAACTAAGGCAAATGCGCCGATAGCAGAACGGTGATCCAGCGTGGAGCGTACCACCGGCAAATTTTTGCGAAAGGCCTTTAACGCCTGCGTATTGATACAGCTTTCGATAGCGGGCAACAGGACTTTATCGGCTTCAATGATCTCGCCGGCAATGACGATTTTTTGCGGATTAAACAGGTTGATAGCAATGGCGATCGTTTTGCCCAAATGGCGACCAACATGCTCAATGACTTCCGAGGCCAGGCTGTCGCCCCGGTTTGCCGCCTTACAGATGGTTTTAATCGTGCAGTCGTCAAGCGGAACACGGCTTTGATACCCTTGTTTAAGCAAATTCAGCACCCGTTGTTCAATCGCCGCATTGGCGGCAATGGTTTCCAGACAGCCGAAATTACCGCAGTGGCAGCGCTCACCCAACGGCTCCACCTGAATATGCCCAATTTCGCCGACGTTGCCGTTACGGCCAATGAAGATGCGTCCGTTGGAGATAATCCCGGCGCCTGTACCACGATGAACGCGCACCAGAATCGAGTCCTCGCAATCCTGACTGGCGCCGAAGTAGTGTTCCGCCAGCGCCAGGCTACGGATATCGTGTCCCACGAAACAGGTAACGTGAAACCGTTTTTCCAGCGCTTCGACCAGTCCCCAGTTTTCAACCTGAATGTGCGGCATGTAACGAATCACGCCGCTTTCCGGATCGACAAGCCCTGGCAGGATCACCGAGATAGCGATCAATTCACGAATTTTACGCTGACAGCTATCAATAAAGACGGCGATAGTGTTGAGCAGCGCATGTTCCAGCGTCTCCTGGGTGCGCTCCGGTAGCGGATAATGCTCCTCAGCGACCACTTTACTGCTCAGATCGTAGAGCGTTAAAGTGGTGTCATGACGGCCCAGGCGAACGCCAATGGCATGGAAGTTACGGGTTTCCGTGACGATAGAGATAGCGCGGCGGCCTCCGGTAGAGGCCTGCTGATCGACTTCTTTGATCAGCCCGCGTTCAATGAGTTGACGCGTAATTTTCGTTACGCTGGCGGGAGCAAGCTGGCTTTGCTCGGCAATTTGTATGCGCGAGATAGGACCATGCTGGTCAATCAGGCGGTAAACGGCCGCGCTGTTAAGCTGTTTTACGAGATCAACGTTACCTATCTGAGCTTGTCCGCCTGGTGTCATATTCTCACTTACTCAAGTCAACGACCTCGTCACCATTAACGATGGTCTTGATAATTTTAAAATCGTGGGTGAACGCGGTCAGGTTGGCGACTTTACCCGGCGCAATGCTACCGAGATGCTTATCAACGCCGATAGCGCGTGCCGGATAGAGCGTTGCCATACGCAGCACTTCATCCAGCGCGATGCCGCAATGCGCGACCAGGTTACGTACGCCTTCAATCATGGTTAAGGACGAACCGCTCAACGTACCGTTTTCATCCACACACAGTCCATTGCGGTAGTATATTGTTTTACCTGCGAAAATGAACTGCTCAATATTGGCCCCCGCCGGTGCGGTGGCGTCTGTCACCAGACAAAGTTTGTCGCCTTTAAGGCGTTTGGCATTGCGAATGTTGGCATAGTCGACATGCAGACCATCGGCGATAACGCCGCAATAAATATCCGCTTCGTCCAGAACAGCGCCAGCAAGGCCCGGCTCACGCCCTGTAATGTACGGCATCGCGTTAAACAGGTGAGTCGCAAAGGTAATCCCGGCGCGGAAGCCCGCTTTTGCCTCTTTTAACGTCGCGTTGGAGTGGCCTGCGGAAACCACAATGCCCGCATTCGCCAGTTTAGCGATTACGTCAGCAGGCACCATTTCCGGCGCGAGTGTAACTTTGGTGATGACGTCGGCATTATCGCACAAGAAATCGACCAGCGCAGCGTCTGGTTTACGTACGAAATCAGGATTATGGGTGCCTTTTTTTACCAGATTAAGCCAGGGCCCTTCCAGGTGGAGACCCAGCGCCTGGTGCGGATGTTTTTCCAGGTATTCGCGCATGACGCGAATGCCCTGTTTCATCAATTCATCGCTGGTAGTGATAAGCGTTGGCAGAAAGTTAGTACAGCCCGATTTTTCATTGGCTTTCTGCATAATTTCCAGCGTTTCAACGCTGACGGCTTCTGCGGTATCGTTAAACTGCACGCCGCCGCAGCCGTTTAGCTGCACATCAATAAAACCGGGGGAGAGAATGGCCCCATTCAATGAGCGTTGTTCTATTCCCGGCGGCAGTTCGGCCATCGGACAAACGCGGTCAATCAGGCCATTAGCGACAACAAGCGCATGGTCATCAAGAATTTCGTGACCGGTAAAGATCCGGCCCTGGGTTAAAGCATACATTCCGACCCCCGATATCAAAAATTTACCGCCCCGCATTGACTGGCGGGGCGGAGACAACATTACAGACCTTTAATATTTTCTGCTTCTAATTCATTGAAATATTTCAATGTTTTAACTTTAAGTTCCATTGTGGACGGCTCATCGCATACCACAACCGCTTTCGGATGGAGTTGCAGGCAGCTAATGGTCCACATGTGGTTGACGTTGCCTTCAACCGCCGCCTGCAGCGCCTGGGCTTTCTGATGGCCCAGCACCAGAATCATCACTTCTTCCGCATCCAGCAGCGTGCCTACGCCTACCGTCAGCGCGTATTTCGGCACCTGGTTTACGTCGCCGTCAAAGAAGCGGGAGTTCGCTACGCGAGTATCATGGGTTAACGTTTTGATACGGGTACGGGAAGCCAGGGAAGAAGCCGGTTCGTTAAAGGCGATGTGACCGTCGTTGCCGACGCCGCCCATAAACAGATGGATTTTACCGTAAGAACGAATTTTTTCTTCATATTGACGGCATTCTGCATCGATATCCGGTGCGTTACCGTTGAGAAGATTGATGTTTTCTGCTGGAATATCAACGTGATCGAAAAAGTTACGATGCATAAAGCTGTGGTAGCTTTCCGGGTGCTCTTTCGGCAGGCCAACATATTCGTCCATATTAAAGGTGACCACATGCTTAAAGCTGACCTCGCCCGCTTTGTGCATCTCAACCAGCGCTTTGTACGCCGTTAGCGGCGTGCCGCCGGTAGGCAGTCCAAGGACAAACGGACGATCGGCGGTCGGTTTGAACGCATTAATACGGTTAACGATATGGCGAGCGGCCCATTTGCCAACCTGTTCTGCGGTACTCAGGGGGATCAGTCTCATTCTTCACCTCAATAATCAATGTCAAAATTTGGCGGATCGTATTAAGCGTAACCTGGATATCCAGGGTTCGTGTTCAATCCGTCCTGATTTTTTGAATCATAAAATAAGTTTTCCGTGTTAGCCAGTGGATGGTGGGGGTAATTACGATATTTAGTGATTATAATCACAAAAAACACCCGTTTAATTTGCGAGGCGAATTAATTTTCCACACACTCTGCAGAAGATGATCTCACCGTTCGATTACAGAACATCACGTTTTTAACGTTTGCAGCACAATAAAAAACGGCTTCAAAGAAGCCATATCGGCGTCTCATAGGGGGAATAAGATGAATATTTTAGGTTTTTTCCAGCGGCTGGGTAGGGCGTTGCAGCTCCCTATCGCCGTGTTGCCGGTGGCAGCGTTGTTGCTGCGATTCGGCCAACCAGATTTGCTGAATATGCCGTTTATCGCGCAAGCGGGCGGGTCTATTTTCGATAACCTGGCACTGGTTTTCGCTATCGGCGTGGCATCCAGTTGGTCTAAAGATAGCGCCGGCGCGGCAGCGCTGGCGGGAGCCGTGGGTTACTTCGTCATGACCAAAGCGATGGTGACGATTAACCCGGAAATCAACATGGGCGTGCTGGCGGGGATTATTACCGGTCTGGTCGGCGGCGCGGTTTATAATCGCTGGTCTGGTATCAAACTGCCTGATTTTCTCAGTTTCTTCGGTGGAAAACGTTTTGTGCCGATCGCAACGGGCTTTTTCTGTCTGGTGCTGGCCGCTATTTTCGGTTACGTCTGGCCGCCGGTACAGCATGGCATCCATGCGGGCGGTGAATGGATCGTTTCCGCAGGCGCGCTGGGTTCCGGTATCTTTGGCTTCATCAACCGTCTGCTGATCCCAACCGGTCTGCATCAGGTACTGAACACCATCGCCTGGTTCCAGATTGGCGAATTCACCAATGCCGCAGGCACTGTATTCCACGGCGACATCAACCGCTTCTATGCTGGCGACGGCACGGCGGGGATGTTTATGTCCGGCTTCTTCCCGATCATGATGTTTGGTCTGCCGGGCGCCGCTCTGGCGATGTATTTCGCCGCGCCGAAAGAACGTCGTCCGATGGTGGGCGGTATGCTGCTGTCTGTCGCGATCACCGCGTTTCTGACCGGCGTAACCGAGCCGCTGGAATTCCTGTTTATGTTCCTGGCACCGCTGCTGTACCTCCTGCACGCCATTTTGACCGGTATCAGCCTGTTCGTCGCGACGTTGCTGGGTATCCATGCGGGCTTCTCTTTCTCGGCAGGCGCTATTGACTATGTTCTGATGTATAACCTGCCAGCGGCCAGCAATAACGTCTGGATGTTGCTGGTGATGGGCGTTGTATTCTTTATCATCTACTTCCTGCTGTTCAGCGCGGTTATTCGTATGTTTAACCTGAAAACGCCGGGCCGCGAAGATAAAGTTGATGAGATGGTAACGGAAGAAGCCAACAGCAACACCGAAGAAGGGTTAACGCAACTGGCGACCAGCTATATTGCTGCGGTTGGCGGTACGGACAACCTGAAAGCGATCGATGCGTGTATTACCCGTCTGCGCCTGACCGTGAATGACTCTGCTCGCGTCAACGATGCGGCCTGCAAACGCCTCGGCGCTTCCGGCGTGGTGAAACTGAACAAACAGACCATTCAGGTTATTGTCGGCGCGAAAGCGGAATCGATTGGCGATGAAATGAAGAAAGTGGTGGCGCGGGGACCGGTCGCGGCAGCGTCTGCTGATGCGGCTCACGTTGCGACACCTGCTCCGGCGGCCAAACCCCAGGCGGTGCCGAATGCGGTGACTATCGCTGAACTGGTCTCTCCGATTACCGGTGAGGTAGTGGCGCTGGATCAGGTACCGGATGAAGCTTTCGCCAGCAAAGCGGTCGGCGACGGCGTGGCGGTGAAACCCACCGATAAAACCGTGGTTTCTCCGGCGGCGGGTACTATCGTGAAAATCTTCAACACTAACCACGCGTTCTGTCTGGAAACCGAGAAAGGCGCGGAGATCGTTGTCCATATGGGTATCGATACCGTCGCGCTGAACGGTCAGGGCTTCAAGCGTCTGGTAGAAGAGGGTGCGGAAGTCACGGCGGGGCAGCCGGTGCTGGAACTGGATCTGGACTTCCTGAATGCCAATGCGCGCTCCATGATAAGCCCGGTTGTTTGCAGCAACAGCGATGACTTCAGCGCTCTGGTCATCAAAGCGGATGGTCACGTGGTAGCGGGTCAAACGCCGCTGTACGAGATCAAGAGCAAATAATCGCTTCCTGGCCGGATAAGGCGTAAGACGTCATCCGGCGATATCACAAAAAACATAAGCGGCAGAGGGAAACCTTCGCCGCTTTTTTTTACCGCAATTAGCCCCAATATTTTCTGCAAAGCCACTTTTTAAGTAACTAAAGGTTGTCAGTCTGTCCGGCTTATAAGATCATATGCCGTTATACGTTGTTTACGCTTTGAGGAATCCACGATGAGTGAGGCTGAAGCCCGCCCGACTAACTTTATTCGTCAGATTATTGATGAAGATCTGGCGAGTGGTAAACATACCACTGTCCATACCCGTTTTCCGCCGGAGCCGAATGGCTATCTGCACATCGGCCACGCGAAATCTATCTGCCTGAACTTTGGCATTGCGCAAGATTATCAGGGCCAGTGCAACCTGCGTTTCGATGACACCAACCCGGTAAAAGAAGATATCGAGTACGTTGATTCGATCAAAAACGACGTCGAGTGGTTAGGCTTTCACTGGTCTGGCGATATTCGCTACTCCTCCGATTACTTTGACCAACTGCACGCCTATGCGGTCGAGCTAATCAATAAAGGCCTGGCCTACGTTGATGAGCTGACGCCGGAGCAGATCCGCGAATACCGCGGTACGCTGACCGCGCCGGGTAAAAACAGCCCGTTCCGCGATCGCAGCGTCGAAGAGAACCTCGCGCTATTTGAAAAAATGCGTACCGGCGGTTTTGAAGAGGGTAAAGCCTGTCTGCGCGCTAAAATCGACATGGCGTCGCCGTTTATCGTGATGCGCGATCCGGTGCTGTATCGCATTAAATTCGCCGAGCATCATCAGACCGGCACGAAGTGGTGCATCTACCCGATGTACGACTTTACTCACTGCATCAGCGATGCGCTGGAAGGCATTACTCATTCTCTGTGTACGCTGGAGTTCCAGGACAACCGTCGTCTGTACGACTGGGTGCTGGACAACATCACCATTCCGGTTCACCCGCGCCAGTACGAATTCTCGCGGCTGAATCTGGAATACACCGTGATGTCCAAGCGTAAGCTGAATCTGCTGGTGACCGACAAACACGTCGAAGGCTGGGACGATCCGCGTATGCCGACTATTTCCGGTCTGCGCCGTCGCGGCTATACCGCGGCTTCTATCCGTGAGTTCTGCAAACGCATCGGCGTCACCAAGCAGGACAACACCATTGAGATGGCGTCGCTGGAATCCTGCATTCGCGAAGATCTGAACGAAAACGCGCCTCGCGCGATGGCGGTAATCGATCCGGTAAAACTGGTTATCGAAAACTACCCGCAGGGCGAGAGCGAAATGGTTACCATGCCTAACCATCCGAATAAACCGGAGATGGGCAGCCGTGAAGTGCCGTTTAGCGGTGAGATCTGGATCGATCGCGCAGATTTCCGCGAAGAAGCGAACAAACAGTACAAGCGTCTGGTGATGGGCAAAGAAGTGCGTCTGCGTAATGCCTACGTCATTAAAGCGGAGCGCGTAGAGAAGGATGCCGAAGGGAATATCACCACCATCTTCTGTACCTATGATGCCGATACGCTGAGTAAAGATCCGGCTGACGGGCGTAAAGTGAAAGGCGTAATCCACTGGGTTAGCTCAGCACATGCGTTGCCGATTGAAATTCGTCTCTACGACCGTCTGTTCAGCGTGCCGAACCCGGGCGCCGCGGAGGACTTCCTGTCCGTTATCAACCCCGAATCATTAGTGATTAAGCAGGGTTATGGCGAGCCGTCGCTGAAAGCGGCGGTAGCAGGGAAAGCTTTCCAGTTTGAACGTGAAGGCTACTTCTGCCTCGACAGCCGCTATGCAACGGCCGATAAGCTGGTCTTTAACCGCACCGTGGGCCTGCGTGATACCTGGGCGAAAGCGGGCGAATAAGCACTGCGCCAACAGGCGAATGCTGTAAAAATACCTTGTCAACGCCGCGTTTTGCGGCGTTTTTTCTCTGCATTTCCAAGAGCCTATCCCATTAGGGCTATTTTACTTGCCATTTTGGACCTGGGCAGTGCT
>NZ_JBKFSQ010000064.1:0-10739 GCF_046569525.1 Salmonella sp. 741265055_HSA
TGGGGACTCACTCCCTTGCCGCCTTTAAGCAACTCGAATTATTTTGGGTATAAACTATTATTTTAAGCATAAAAATAATACAAAAGACTCATTGTTTAGTATTTGTTATGTAATGACAGGAAGATATTTACGCTGGAGACCTCAAAAAAGTTAAAATAAGTAATTTCTTAAAAAAAAATTATTCGCCAGAATGTTACTTCGTTAAAAAATGTCGTGGAAAGTAACGTTTAGCTGCTGGATCAGCCGAAGAAAGCTTTGCCTGTGGGGAAGGTTAAGGAGGGTGATAGGTTGTTTAAGCCGGTAAACTACACGATGATAAGGTACGCTTTGCTGACGTGCTATTTCTTTTAAAGAGGCGCCTTGCGCTAAAGTTTCAATCATCAACCAGTCAGTGCGGCTAAAGCTTTCCGATAAGCGAGGTTCGGCGGCTGATAACAAGGCTTTGCGTACTGAGGCCAGATTTTGTCGTCGTGACAGGACAAAAAAACGCCCAGCCATACGGATAAATTGTGTTATAGCGGGGGTTTTATCTGATACCAGCAGGTAAATCTGAATATCGCTTTGTTGCCAACTGAGTGCGCGTAGCTGGTTAAGCGCCTCAATACAGGAGACAGGTAGCGCCTCCATATCTACAATCAGTTGTTTGAGCGACCCCTTTTCAATCCACAAAGAAATGTCTTCTAATGAGCGGAATGCTGCGGTGAGTTTTCCGCAAAATAAGTAGTGACTCAGCGAATAGCCGAGGTAGTTATCAGTTGTAATTATTGCCTGAGAAATGATACTAACCGGCAAGGCATAATTAAGCTGTTGGTCCAGTAACTCAAGGCGATCAAATATCTGCGGCGTTGGAGAGTGATAACGGCAGGCGCAGTCTTTGGCATTTCTTAAACGGCGGCGTCTTTCCCTGCGTGGTACGCTGCGCATCCTGCTTTTTCCATTGCTCTAATATATATCTGGTAATATGGCTGGCCATCGTTGTACCAGCGTAAAAACAATGCTTCGTTGCTCTATTCACTGCTGAAAAAAAACTTCGCTATCATGTTCTGACGGAAGTTGCGTCAGGACCTCATAGCCGATTAATTGCGCAGTTGAGAGATTAACGATTGGCTCAGATTTTAACAATCCGCTGTTGAGATATGAATGACGTGTTGGCGTAGACGCCAGTTGTGGGGGATTTATCCTTTCCTTTAATAAAGTACCCTGTGCCACCAAACACTCCTCCAGGCATTTATGATGCAGCCATATATTTTCGACCCCTGAATCTATCAGGATATTATGGGCATCATTGTGGCAGCGTTAAAAAAATGCCTGTAGGTATCGTTACTTAATTATTGGTGAGATATTTCGTAAGCCTTGTAAAAAGTTAAGTGAGTTTACTTACTGAGTAAGAAATGAAGGTTAACTCTAATATACTTTAAAAACTGCTGCTCCGTTTTAACATGTAATTTGCGCATAATGCTCCGGCGGAGTGACTTTGTCTGCTCTTCAGAAAGTGAAAGTAAAGCACCCGTTTCGCTTAAATGATAACCGCTGGCGATCAGTTTTAACAGGTGACGTTCTGTTACTGAAAAATGACGAGTCGTGCAGTAGTGGCAAATGCCAGAAGGGACGCTATGTCGAAGCGCTCGTTTATGTAAGATCAATATCATTTTCCGGGTAATTTCTTCAACATCATCTTCCCGATAAATATGCGGCAGCATATACAGACATGGTCTGAACATGAGCTTTTCTTTATCGCATTTATTACAAATAATCACCCGTAGCTGATGTTGGGTATGCATAGGTATCTGGTAACAGCCTGCGCTGAACCAATCATCATCCAGGGCCAGGAAAGCGATATCGGCATTATCTATCTCTTCTGGCGGCAGAAAGTCAATTTTCTGCTGCCATTGATTCGCCAGACGCGTCATGATGATTTTCAAACCATGCTCAAAGTGACTGTTTTGTTCCTTAATAGCGATACTCAGCATAAAAAATATCCTACACGGCAGGTGAATCATGGTGAAATATTAAAGAAACTTATTGATTTTCTAAATACTGGCGGCCTTAATTCCCACTTTATGCGTGCTGAGATGTGTCCAGGCGATTTCCTGGAACCTGGCATTGCGCCAGAAAAGACGATATTCGTACACTTAGTCAGCAACCAGAACAAAAGCCATTGACTCAGGAGTGCCTGACCGTATAATTCTCGCGTTTCGTCTACACGAAGTCTTCACTTCACAAGGCGCCCTTAGCTCAGTTGGATAGAGCAACGGCCTTCTAAGCCGTGGGTCGCAGGTTCGAATCCTGCAGGGCGCGCCATTGATAAATCAATAAGTTATATCAAAAAACCTATCATCTAAAATTATCTTGCAGTGTAAGTATCAGGGTAAGTTTTAAATCATCCCTGTATTTGCGCATTATCTCGCAACAGGTGTCGTTACGGGTGCTGTTTTATTTCCCTCAAATAAAACCCTCAAATACAACGCTGAACTGTTTGTAATCAAATAAAAATTTATGCTTCTCTAAAAAAGAGTCGGGTCATTGTGATTCCGTCTTGCTGCTTAGTCTGTCAACCGCTGTATTTTTCGGGATTATCGCCTACGTAGAGCGTCTATTAGTGTTGAGACCGCCACGGGGCAGGTTGCAGAGTCGACGTAAGGGAAGCGTTATTAATCATTACCAGCGTTCCCTATGCGATGGTCAGCGGCATGATTACCGCGCCGTTGCTGTCGCTGTTCATCATTCCGGCAGCCTACAAGCTGATGTGGCTGCGCAGGCATCGCCGCCTTGCGGCATAACGTGTGTCGCCCGCCTGCGACGTCAAACTGTAGGCGGGTTCAGTATACGTTTATCGTCCGAGCGCGCTGACCCGTTTGCGGTACTCGCCTGGTGTACAACCGAATTCACGGACAAAAGCTTTGTGAAAAGAAGATTCGCTTGCATAACCTACCGACTCGGCAATCACCATCACCGGCAGCGCTTCACGCGACAGGGTCTGGGCGGCGATTTGCAGGCGCAGCGTTGTTAACACGGCTAAGGGCGTCGTCGCGGACACGTCGCGAAATAGCTGGGCGAAGCTCGCCCGCGACATGTGTACCCGTTGCGCCAGCGTTTCGACCGTCCAGGGATGCGCCGGTGTTTCCAGCATGTGAAGGATCACGCGGCCCAGCCGGGGATGCAGCAATAAATTGAGCACGCTTTTCGCCGTGCCAGCCTGCGATAGCCAGTCGCGAACGGCGAGGGTAAACAGCGTGGCGCACTGCTGACTGTATAAGACGTCAGCGCCGGGTAAATGGCGTTCTGACTCCTGCTGTAACAGCAAAATGGCGGCGTTAAGCCAGATACTGGCGGGGTTATGCGGCGGCGGGGCAAGACATAACACTTCCGGCAACGCGGTAAGGAAATAACGTGACGTCGTGTGCAGACGTAGACTACCGCACACGATATGTGTCGGTGCTTCGCCAGACTGGCGCAAACGGTGGGCGGAGTTTTGCGGCAGAATCACCACCTTTCCCGGCGTAAGCGTCATGGCGTCGCCGGTAGGCATTTCCAGTTGCGCTTCGCCCTGCGTAACGGTATGCCAGCGAATCACCGATAGCTCGCCAGCGGCGTGCGGCAACTGCCAGTCGCCGCCTAACGGGCAATTCTTGTCGATTGAGCCCTGAGGGGCGTTAAGCGTCAATAGCCGACTAAGCGCATCCATATAGACTCCAGAACAGATTTACTTTCAAAAATAGGGATCACCATTTCTTTATCTGTTCACTATATTTCGGACTCAATGTCATTTCTACCCTTGTTTTTGCTAACCGCCAATTTAGACGATAAGACAAAAAATAGCGCGTTGCGGATAACCCTGTCTTTTTTGGCGTTACTTATACTTGTCCTGACAAACAGATGGTGATTTGGCGGAGAAAGAAGATGACACAGTATCAGGCGCTCATTATTGGTTTTGGCAAGGCAGGAAAAACGTTGGCGGCAACTCTGGCGAAGACGGGATGGCGCGTGGCGATTATCGAACAGTCCGCCAGTATGTTCGGCGGAACCTGCATCAACATTGGCTGTATTCCAACGAAAACGCTGGTGTATGACGCGGAACGTGAGGGCGATTTTTCTGTCGCCATGCAACGCAAAGCGGCGGTCGTAAATTTTTTACGCGACAAAAATTTTCATAATCTTGCCGACCTGGACAATGTCGATGTGATTGAGGGAAGGGCGGAGTTTATTGATAACCATACCTTACGGGTATTTCAGGCGGACGGCGAGCGGGTGTTACGGGGAGAAAAGATCTTCATTAATACTGGCGCAGAGTCGGTGATCCCGGCTATTACGGGCTTAACAACGACGGCGGGGGTGTTCGATAGCACCGGGTTACTCAGCCTGAGCCAGCGCCCGGCGCGGCTGGGGATTTTAGGCGGCGGTTATATTGGCCTTGAATTTGCCTCAATGTTCGCCAACTTCGGTACGAAGGTCACTATCTTTGAAGCAGCGCCGCAATTCCTGCCTCGTGAAGATCGGGATATCGCGCAGGCAATTACCCGTATTTTACAGGAAAAGGGCGTCGAGCTAATTTTAAACGCCAACGTACAGGCCGTATCCTCAAAGGAGGGCGCGGTACAAGTAGAAACGCCGGAAGGCGCGCATCTTGTGGATGCCCTGCTGGTGGCGTCGGGGCGAAAACCGGCGACGGCTGGTTTACAGTTGCAGAACGCCGGCGTGGCGGTGAACGAACGCGGCGGGATCATCGTGGATGATTACCTGCGTACCACGGCGGACAATATCTGGGCGATGGGCGACGTTACCGGTGGGTTGCAGTTTACCTATATTTCACTGGATGATTTTCGTATTGTACGCGACGGGGTATTGGGAGATGGCAAACGCAGTACCCGAGATCGCCAGAACGTTCCATATTCCGTCTTTATGACGCCGCCGCTCTCTCGTGTCGGGCTGACGGAAGAACAAGCGCGGGCAAGCGGCGCAACGGTGCAGGTGGTGACATTACCGGTGGCGACGATCCCTCGCGCCCGTGTTATGAACGATACCCGTGGCGTACTAAAAGCGGTAGTGGACGTGAATACGCAGCGTATTGTAGGGGTGTCATTGTTATGCGTCGATTCTCATGAAATGATTAATATCGTTAAAACCGTTATGGATGCAGATTTACCTTATACGGTGTTACGCGACCAGATATTTACCCATCCTACAATGAGTGAGTCTTTAAACGATCTCTTCTCTCTCATTAAGTAAAACATAAATAACGTAGCCCTGTTAATCAGGGCTTTTTTTTGCCTGTCAGGCTATAAAAATACGCCAGGACAAATATGCTGGCGTCTGAAAGAAAAGGCTTTAGTCAGGCGTAACGTATTATAACACCATTGAAATAACCCACGACTGGAAATCTCGATGTTAAAAGTTACCACACTTATTGCTTCATTATTGGCTGCGCCGCTGGCGTTTTCCGCCTCCGCCCAGCCGCTAACTGACGTTGAATACATCAGCGTTTCTGCGGTGTCAGCAACGCCGTCAATGCTTGAAGACGCTATTGCCAGACTGGCGCAAAGTAAACAGGCGTCGTCATGGAAAATTACGTCCATGCGTATTGATAATACGGGTTACGCCACTGCGATATTATATAAATAAGGAGAGCCTGAGATGGATAAATATCTTCGTCTGTTAAGTCAGGGGGATCGGCTGGGATTAACATTAATTCGCCTGAGTATCGCCATCGTTTTTATCTGGATTGGGCTACTAAAATTTGTGCCCTATGAGGCAGACAGTATTACCCCATTTGTGGCGAACAGCCCGTTTATGTCTTTTTTCTATGAACATCCTGAAGAATATCGTCAGCATCTGACTCATGAGGGCGAACTAAAACCGGAGGAACGCGCCTGGCAAACGGCCAATAATACGTATGCGTTTTCGGATGGTCTGGGCGTGGTGGAATTGATTATCGCGGCGCTGGTACTGGCTAACCCTGTCAGCCGCTGGTTAGGGCTGGCGGGCGGCGTGCTGGCATTCCTGACGCCATTTGTCACGCTGTCGTTTTTAATCACCACGCCGGAGGCCTGGGTTATGCCGCTGGGCGATGCGCATTATGGTTTTCCGTATTTATCGGGCGCCGGGCGGCTGGTATTAAAAGATACGTTAATGCTGGCAGGTGCGGTGATGATCATGGCGGACTCCGCCCGTTCGTTACTTTTACAGCGACAGTAGCGACCCTCTTGCCCTCTTTATACCGCGATTCGTCGGGTGGCGCTTGCGCCATCCGACAATGTGTTGATGAATGATGGACTACCCTGACAGAAGTTCCTGTTCCACCTGTTGAACCTGCGCCTCCAGCGTATTGCGAATTTCGGTTAGCGCCCGTTCCTGCCCGGAGAAATAGGCTTCCTTATCCGCAACGGAAGAGGCGAGCCGCCAGGCATTTTCCGTTTCCAGTTGCGTTATCTCTTTCAACAGCGCGTCGATTTGCGTGCGGAGCTGGCGTATTTTATGGCGCAGATGTTCCAGATTATTTAGCCTGTCGCTTGCCATCATCGGTTCCAGACCGCTTTGCAGCTGTGTCAATAACGCGCGAATTGCCGCCAGATCGGCATTCTGCCGCGCCTGATTAAGCTGTACCATCATCTGGTGCGCTTTTTCTTTCAATTCATCGGCGACCACATCCGGGTGACACAGGCGGCTGGCCTGACGCCACAAACGTTTTAATTCATTGCGTTCGTCAGCCGACAAACGTTGATCGCGGGCGTAGCGGAATTGCGCTTCCTGCTGCTGCTCCCGGTACTGGTGATAGTCCTGTTCCGCATTTTCCTGCGCCTGGCGGAATGTGCTGTCGTCCTGATGGGAAAAATCCGCTTCCAGCTCGCGAATTTCCGCCAGCAACGCGGTAATTAATTCCGTCTGCTGCTGGATTCGCTGACGGATGCCCACCGCTTCGCGCGAGGCGGCATTCAATCCTGTCCACTGCTGTTTTAGCGTTGCCAGTTGATCCACGGCCTGGGAAATAAATTGCAGGCAGGATTGATAATCCTTTTCCCGGCGTTTTATTTCGGCCTCTTGCTTACGCTGCATACTCACCGCGAGCTGTTTACGCAACTCCAGAATACGGCTCATCAACGGCCCGAGACGCAGATGATAGAGGTCGTTGAAGTCGTCGAGGATTTGTACCCGCGCATTTCGTTTGTCAATCAGATCGCGAAGTTGGGCTTCAAGCGCTTTCAGCTCCAGTTTACTGGCGGCAATAGAGGGATCTTGCCACGTCGAGAGCGCCCGTTGAGCCTGTAGCCAGGCGGCGATCTCTTGCATGGCGTCACTGAATCGACGAGCTTCAATCGCCTGGGCAATCGCGCTGATTACGGCATCCTGCGGCTCATTTTTCAGGTAGATGAGCTGCTGACGGATAATCTCTTCATCCTCAAGTTCGATGGCGCTTTTGATGATCTCTAAACGTTTGATGATCTTATTCATGACGTTGATGCCTGGCGTGGCTCAAAAACGGATAACAGATACCAGGTCTGATTCACCTTTTTGAAAATACTGAAAAAATACTAAATGTATTCTGTAGAGTGTCGTACTTTTCGTCCAGAGTTATTCACATATTTTATACTCGGCGTCTGTCACCCGTCACTTTCTATATCGGCGCGCACTCTTTTCTTTTTACTCCCCGTGACATCTTTTTTTACACGATAACGTTAACGTCCGGAGTTGAACCTTAACAAACGATTGCGCCTTGCGGCAGCGAGAACGAAATGTTAAAAGGTGCCCCTCAATAAAAACGATACAGGGGTAGGACGTGAAAAACGCGTCAACTGCATCTGGCGTCAGCGTGTCGGATGCCGCGTCGAAGAATGAACCGACGCTTCAACGGGGGTTGCAAAACCGCCATATTCAGCTAATCGCGCTGGGCGGCGCGATTGGCACCGGACTGTTTCTGGGCATCGGCCCGGCGATTCAAATGGCGGGGCCGGCTGTTTTGTTGGGCTATGGCGTTGCCGGGATTATCGCTTTTCTCATTATGCGCCAGTTGGGTGAAATGGTCGTGGAAGAGCCGGTTTCCGGATCGTTTGCCCACTTCGCCTGGAAATATTGGGGGCCGTTTGCGGGCTTTTTGTCGGGCTGGAATTATTGGGTCATGTTTGTGCTGGTCGGGATGGCGGAGCTGACCGCGGCGGGCATCTATATGCAGTACTGGCTGCCTGACGTACCAACATGGATTTGGGCGGCGGCGTTTTTTATTATCATTAATGCCGTAAATCTGGTGAACGTTCGTCTGTATGGCGAAACGGAATTCTGGTTCGCGCTGATTAAAGTGCTGGCGATTATCGGCATGATAGGTTTTGGTCTGTGGCTGCTGTTCTCCGGCCACGGCGGCGAACATGCCAGCATTGATAACCTCTGGCGTTATAACGGTTTCTTCGCTACCGGTTGGCATGGTTTGCTTCTGTCGCTGGCGGTGATTATGTTTTCTTTTGGCGGACTGGAGCTGATCGGCATTACTGCGGCGGAAGCGCGCGATCCGCAAAAAAGCATCCCGAAAGCGGTGAATCAGGTGGTATACCGTATTTTGCTGTTCTACATCGGTTCGCTGGTGGTGTTGCTGGCGCTCTATCCGTGGGTAGAGGTGAAATCCAATAGCAGCCCTTTTGTGATGATCTTCCATAATCTGGACAGTAATGTGGTGGCTTCGGCGCTGAATTTCGTTATTCTGGTCGCGTCGCTTTCGGTGTATAACAGCGGCGTTTATTCGAATAGCCGAATGCTGTTCGGCCTGTCCGTACAAGGCAACGCGCCGAAATTTTTAACCCGCGTCAGCCATCGCGGCGTACCGGTGAACTCGCTGATACTTTCCGGAGCGATTACCTCGCTGGTGGTGCTGATCAACTATCTGTTGCCGCAAAAAGCGTTTAGCCTGTTGATGGCGCTGGTTGTTGCGACGCTATTGCTAAACTGGATAATGATCTGTCTCGCGCATTTACGTTTCCGCGCGGCGATGCGTCGTAAAGGGCGCGAGACGCAATTTAAGGCGCTGTTCTATCCCGCCGGAAACTATTTGTGCATTGCGTTTCTGGCGCTGATTCTGGTGTTAATGTGTACGATGGACGATATGCGATTGTCGGCGATTTTGCTGCCGGTATGGATTGTGTTCCTGTTTATCGCGTTTACAGTTTTGCGCCGTAAGGCTCATTAACTTTTTTGCCCGATCCCATGCTCATGCGATCGGGCAATCCATTAATGCCGCAATGTCCCTGACAGCGCGCGAATATCGCTGCCGGTCGGCGTCTGATGAATACGCAAGCCAAACTCTTCCACCACGGCAAAAATATGGTCGAAAATATCGGCCTGGATGCTCTCATATTCCAGCCACACGACGGTATTGGTAAAGGCGTAGATCTCTATCGGCAAACCATGATCGTCAGGCGCCAGTTGGCGTACCATCAGCGTCATGTCTTTACGGATGCGCGGATGGTGGCGTAAATATTCGTTCAGATAGGCGCGAAATGTCCCGATATTGGTCATTCGGCGGTGATTTAAGGCTGATTCCGGCGCATCCAGTTGTTTATTCCATTCATCGATTTCCTGATGACGGCTGGTAAGGTACGGCTTTAACAGTTGCGCGGTTAACAGCCGCTGTTTTTCATCATCATCCAGAAAATGGATACTGGTCGCGTCAATATTAATGCTGCGTTTAATCCGGCGTCCGCCGGACGCAGACATGCCGCTCCAGTTTTTGAACGAGTCGGAAACCAGCGACCAGGTGGGAATGGTGGTGATGGTATTATCCCAGTTGCGTACTTTTACCGTGGTTAAACCAATATCAATGACCGCACCATCTGCGCCATATTTCGGCATTTCCAGCCAGTCGCCCAGTTTGAGCATATCGTTGGCGGAAAGCTGTATACCGGCAACCAGGCCAAGAATCGGGTCTTTAAAGACCAGCATTAATACCGCGGCCATCGCGCCCAGCCCGCTGATTAAAATTGCTGGTGACTGGCCAATCAGCAGTGAGATCATCAGAATGCCGACGATAATTGCGCCGATGAGCTTAATACCCTGAAATATTCCTTTTAGCGGCAACTGAGAGGCGGCGGGCCATTTTTGCGATAGATTGAAAATCACGTCCAGCAAGGAAAATAACGACAGCAGAGCGTAGGTCATAATCCATAACTGCGCGCAGGTCGTCAGGATATCCGCAGCCTCACTGCCTTTTTGTAGCCAGAGCGCGGCCTGAATATTGACAATGATGCCTTGCAGCGTAAAAGCCAGACGATGGAATAATTTATTCTGGGTAATAATTTGCAGCCACAGGCGGGAACTGGCATTGGCACGTTTTTCGAAAGCGCGCAGTACTATCCAGTGCAAAATAATATGCACGACAACTGCTGTCAGAAAAATAATACCAAATATTACCACCAGCGATGTGGTGTGATTCATTTCAATCCCCGCTAAATCTTCTACCCGGGATATCAATTCCTGCATAATCTCTCCTTTATAAACAGCAGCCTATGATGACTGCTGAATGGCATTTATGCAAATCAAGACGCTCGCGCTTCAGGCATAATCAGCAACAGACGGGTAAAAGCGCTTCAGGGGTTATCCATACGCTATATTTTATCCAGCACCCCATAAACGTCGTTATTTTACGCCACCCAATTTTTTTGAACAGGCGCCAGTTCGTCAACAATAGATGAAAACATTTTAACCAGAATGCTAAGAGCCTATCCCATTAGGGCTATTTTACTTGCCATTTTGGACCTGGGCAG
>NZ_JBKFSQ010000065.1:0-9657 GCF_046569525.1 Salmonella sp. 741265055_HSA
TATCGTATTCAACGTGAGAAGTGTTGATGGTGATACCACGCGCTTTTTCTTCCGGCGCGTTATCGATCTGGTCGAATGCGCGGGCGGCACCGCCGTAGGTTTTAGCCAGTACGGTAGTAATGGCAGCGGTCAGCGTTGTTTTACCATGGTCAACGTGGCCGATAGTACCGACGTTAACGTGCGGTTTTGTACGTTCAAACTTTTCTTTAGACATCGATTGTCCCTCTAAGACACGGATAAATCGGTGATATCACCACATCAACCAGGCAACACGCCCGACTTGTTGAATGCTAATAAACAGAAGAGAAAAACAGGAAGGAGAAAAGAAGTGGTGCTGATAGGCAGATTCGAACTGCCGACCTCACCCTTACCAAGGGTGCGCTCTACCAACTGAGCTATATCAGCACATCTTGGAGCGGGCAGCGGGAATCGAACCCGCATCATCAGCTTGGAAGGCTGAGGTAATAGCCATTATACGATGCCCGCATCCTGGAACTCGGCTACCTGATTTTCATTCTGCACTGAATATCGAGAGAAACTCTCTTTATTCGAGCCGGTAAGCGAACTTATCGTCTCGGGCTGCGCCATCGCGCGGCCGAAAATGGTGGTGGGGGAAGGATTCGAACCTTCGAAGTCTGTGACGGCAGATTTACAGTCTGCTCCCTTTGGCCGCTCGGGAACCCCACCGGACTTGATGGTGCCGACTACCGGAATCGAACTGGTGACCTACTGATTACAAGTCAGTTGCTCTACCTACTGAGCTAAGTCGGCATCAAGTAGCGCGCATTCTATGGAGACCTGCGTGCTCATGCAACTAAAAAATTGCATAAAATGTTCTATCGCTCACATTTTGCGCTATAAGAGACAAAAATGCTCTAATTTCAAACAAGAGAGCATAAATTTTCGGCATTTTACTGACCGTCTGACCAGGATACGACGCGGCATTTCAACGTTCCGTCGATAGAAAGCAATCTTCTGTATCTGGTATATTCGTCACATTGCTTCTCAGGGATAGCTTTCACAGCGAGATTTTTTCTTATTATTCCTCCCCATCTGGTGTTACCCTCCTGCCCATTGTCCAAATTAACTTAAATGTGACGTGCCGTTGCATGTCAGGGATGGCCCTCGTTCATCGCTGAACTGATGTAGCAATAGCAGCCAGAAACATGCTTATGAGTATAAAAGAGCAATCGTTAATGACGCCTTACCTACAGTTTGATCGCAGCCAGTGGGCTGCGCTTCGCGATTCTGTGCCGATGACCCTGACCGAGGATGAGATCGCGCAGTTAAAAGGCATTAATGAAGATTTATCGCTGGAAGAAGTTGCAGAAATATATTTACCTCTCTCCCGTTTGCTAAATTTCTATATCAGTTCAAATCTGCGTCGTCAGGCTGTCCTGGAACAGTTTCTGGGCACTAACGGCCAGCGAATCCCTTACATCATCAGTATCGCGGGCAGCGTCGCAGTGGGTAAAAGCACGACAGCACGCGTTCTGCAAGCGTTGCTGAGTCGCTGGCCGGAACACCGCCGTGTTGAATTGATTACCACAGACGGCTTCCTCCACCCAAACCAGGTGTTGAAAGAACGCGGGTTAATGAAGAAAAAGGGATTCCCCGAATCGTATGATATGCACCGACTGGTGAAATTCGTTTCTGACCTCAAGTCGGGCGTACCGAACGTGACGGCGCCAGTCTATTCTCATTTGATTTACGATGTTATTCCTGAAGGGGATAAAAACGTCGCTCAGCCTGATATATTGATTCTTGAAGGTTTGAATGTTTTACAAAGCGGTATGGATTATCCTCACGATCCGCACCATGTATTTGTCTCTGATTTCGTTGATTTCTCTATTTACGTTGATGCGCCAGAAGAACTTCTTCAGACATGGTATATCAATCGCTTCCTGAAGTTCCGCGAAGGGGCGTTTACCGATCCTGACTCTTATTTCCACAATTATGCGAAATTATCTAAAGAAGAAGCTGTTAATACAGCAGCTTCGCTTTGGAAAGAAATTAACTGGTTGAATTTAAAGCAAAATATCTTACCTACACGAGAACGTGCCAGCCTTATTATGACCAAGAGCGCTAACCATGCGGTGGAACAGGTAAGATTACGAAAATAACAGAAAAAAGGGGAGTACCGACTCCCCTTTTTTACTATTCGGCGCTTCGCAGCGATATTTCTCCGCCCATCCAGGGTTTAATCACGCCATCCTGTTCAAGCAATAATGCGCCCTGAGTATCAATGCCGCGAGAAATACCAAATATTTCTTTGTCGCCAATAATCAGTTTTACCGGACGATCAATAAAATTATCCAGTTTTTTCCAGCGCGAAAGATAAGGAGAAAGACCTTCTTGCTCAAAAAGCTCAAGCGCAGCACGTAACTTATAAATCAGCTTTGCGGCCAGCATATTGCGGTCGAGCGTAATTCCGGCCTCCTGCAACGTGATCCATCCCTGATTTATCACGTCCTCTTCTACACGACGCATTGCCATGTTAATACCAGCGCCAATCACTATTTGTGCGGCATCGCCCGTTTTACCGGTTAACTCAACCAGAATACCCGCCAGTTTGCGATCCAGCAGGTAGAGGTCGTTAGGCCACTTCACGCGAACTTTATCTGCGCCCAGTTCACGCAGCACTTCCGCCATCACAATTCCAATGACCAGACTCAAGCCTATTGCCGCCGCAGGCCCTTGCTCCAGACGCCAGTACATTGAAAGATATAGATTCGCGCCAAACGGTGAGAACCATTTACGCCCGCGACGACCACGCCCCGCCTGTTGGTATTCTGCTACACAGGCATCGCCTGAGCGCAGCTCGCCAATTCGATCAAGTAAATACTGATTGGTTGAATCGATAACGGGCAATACCGCCACGTTTCCGCTATCCAGTTGGCTATGAATACGGTCAGCATCCAGTAACTGGATGGGTTCCGGTAAGCTATATCCTTTACCGGGAACGGTAAATACATCTACTCCCCAGTCGCGTAATGTCTGGATATGTTTATTAATTGCCGCACGGCTCATTCCCAGCCGTTCACCCAATTGCTCGCCTGAGTGAAACTCTCCGTCGGCAAGTAGTGAGATCAGCGTCAGGGGAACGGTAGTATCTTTCATGCAATGCTCTCCACAGCGTTCACCTCTCCGGACCGACCAATAAAGCGAACTTCAGGCTCCAGCCAGACATTAAATTTTTCACCCACTTTTTGCCGGACATGATGCGCCAGCGCCACCACATCTTTACTTGTCGCATCATTCGCATTAATCAATACCAGCGCCTGTTGGCGATGCACCGCAGCGCCGCCAATGGTGACGCCTTTCAACTGACATTGGTCAATCAGCCAGCCTGCCGCCAGCTTCACTGAGCCGTCTGCCTGAGGGTAATGCGGCGCGTTGGGAAATCGTTCTAACAGTTCCATAGCGATATCGGCTGCGACAACGGGATTTTTAAAAAAGCTGCCCGCATTGCCATTCACTTTAGGATCCGGCAATTTTGTGGTGCGCATATGGCATACAGCATCAAACACCTGTTGCGCGGTGACCGTTTTCGGGTCCAGACGAGTAAGATCGCCATAGGTCAACACCGGCTGCCATTGCTTTGACAAACGCAGACCCACCGCGACGATCGCAACGCGATCCTGATATTCATTTTTGAAGATGCTGTCCCGATAGCCGAAACGGCATTCCGTTGCAGACAAACGCAGACGTTTTTCCGTTTCCAGTTCAACACAGTCAACGTAGTCGCAGACGCGCTGTAGTTCTACGCCATACGCGCCAATATTCTGTATAGGCGAGGAACCAACGCAGCCAGGGATGAGCGCCAGATTCTCCAGGCCGGGCATGTTGTTGTCCAGCGCGTAGCGAACCAGCTGATGCCAGTTTTCGCCTGCGCCGACGTGTAGGTGCCAGGCGTCCGCGGTTTCATTGACCTCAATGCCTTTCAGGCGGTTAAGGATCACGGTGCCGGCGTAATTTTCCAGAAACAGGACATTGCTTCCTTCACCCAGGATCATAACCGGCAGTCCCTCACGAGTTGCTTGCTGCCAGGCGCTCAGTAGTTGTTGTTCGTTTTCAGCGCATACGATGTGCTTTGCACAATGATCAATGCCGAAGGTATTCCAGGGTTTTAGGGAGTGAGTCATAACGGCTATTCCTGATGCTGAACCAAGAATAGTGTACCGTATCTGTGTTGGGAAGGCTTGCGGTTTACGGGTAGAAAATAGCAGGAACGATTAAACCAGCCAGACAGAATTAATAAAAAACCATTAAGAACTGTAAAGTTATTTATTATGTACCATTTTGACCTATTTCAAGTTGCTGTAAAAAACCAGCAAGCCTCCCAGTCATTGACAAAAACACATTACTGGGAGGCACGCACAACATTGTCTCGATAGCTTGTGGGAAGCCATATAAAAAAGATAATTTATTGAACTACTCTTGACAAATCAGATTATATCGAGCTAATACCTGGTCTATCAATTTTTTGGCATAAGTGAGTTTCTCATCACTGATATCGGTAAAAGGAAATATTGACTTTTCATTTACATTAACTCCTCTATAGTTCATAAGAGTTTTTATGATAAGCGAAGGGTTTGAATCCATGCTATAGATCGGCATTAACCCATGTATCAGATTTGAAAGCTGGAATGTTTTGTCAAAGTCTTTCTTCCGACAGGCATCAACAAGGCTACTAAAAATCTCTGGTACAATATTAGATAAGCCACAAATTCCACCGCAGCCACCTGCTGCTATATTATACAAGAACTGATCATCAAACCCTGAATACATCTGAAAATCTTTTTTATTTATGGCTAAAATGATTTCGTTAGAATGAGCTGGAATCATAACAGAATCTTTCATACCAATAACATTTATATTAGCAGCTACAATTCTTTTTACCGTATCAGCATCCAAAGAGTGGCCACTTCTTTCAGGGTAGTTGTATAGATGAATGTTACATTTTACCGATTTTGCGACCTCATCATAATACTCAAACAAACGATCCGGGTTTAAACCATAGTAATATGGCCCAATGATGAAAACGCCCTGGTAACCGATCTCACTGGCATAATTAGTTAACTCGATAGTTTCAGCAGCATCTAAGCAACCGGTACCAGCATAAAGCTCTACCCTACCATTTGTATGTTTTACGTACATACTGAGCAATGTTTTACGTTCCGCCAAAGACATATTGGTGAATTCGCCCGTAGAGCCTAAAACCAGTATGCCATCCACACCGCCGGCAATAAGGAAATCTATTACCTTTTGATTCCCATCTATATCAACATGGCCATTTTCATCAAAAATAGTAACCGATGGGGTAATTATTTTACACATTGCCCATTTCCCTTTTCGATAGTCGGGTCAATCCCTTTTTTCTGCAATCGCTTCACCCAGAAATTGACTAAGATTGGCGTCAAAATTGCAGTCGTAATGGTAGAAGCCGCAATCTGTGGCATCGCTATGGTAGCAGAGGCAGCAATGCTTTTATCAATTTCAGCAATGGCGGCAGGCGTAGCAACAGCATTACCAGCGGTACTAGCCAAAGCCGCGCCAGCAACTCCCGAACCACCGCTTAGTTTATCCGAAATAATAAGTATTGCGCCGCCAATGAAAGTGGTAATAACCCCCAGTAATATACCAGAAACACCACCAGATATTAGCATTTCCAGGGTAAGACCAGTACCAAGAGCGAATGAGAAGAATGGTATAAATTTAGACGATCCCGCGGACAAAAATTCGCGCATGTTTTCATCTAAGTTACCAATAATCATACCAAAGACAATAGGAATGATGACAGAGAGTAAAGCGCTGAATGGGACACTGACAAGACCAGCAGTACCAAGCGCAATCATAGTAAAAAACGGACCATCATTAAGTGCTGTAACTACATAAGCGCCAGTATCCGTTTTAGTCCCATACTGACCGGTTAAAGCAAGATACAGACCACCATTTGAGTTTGTCATGGCCGCAATAATTGCCAGTGAACTAATACTGAAGAGGTTATCCCCCAAAAAATGGGCAACAAACAGGCCGATCAAAATACCTGTTACAAGTTTCACCACTGTCAGAACACCGCCACGCCAAATGGCTTTCGGAGCCTCTTTGAAAGACATCTGCGCACCGACAATCACAAAAAAGACGGCCATAATAGGGCTTGCTTGTGTCAACGCTGTTACAAACCCTCCCATAGCTAATGCATCAGGAAAAAAGGTTTTCAGTAAGCACCCAAGAAATAAAGGAACTACCATCATACCGCCTGGTATTCTGTCGAGCGTTTTCTTAATTGGTATTTGCATCTTTACTTACTCCTTTATTTAAAATTATCCTTTAAAATACGGGAGAATCGGTATAAACATTAAATGTGCCACCATACCCATATTTTTCTGGTTTGGTTTCCATACCATTTAATACTTCGATCAAATAATCTATTGCTTTTTCACCCATCTCCTCTAAAGAGATACCTTTGGTTATGATTTCACCTGCGTTCAAATCCATATCACCATTTTCCCCGCCCACCATTTCATAGGTTCTGGTATTAGATGAAAGCTTGATGACTGGACAAATCGGATGCGCCATTGGGGTGCCGCGGCCAGTAGAGTAAATTGCTACCTGGGCTCCAGCTGAAAATAAACCCGTCAAAGAAATGGGATCATTACCCGGCCCATCCATGATAAGTAGCCCTTTACGATCGCCGACAGGTTCACCATAGCCAATCACATCTTGAATTGGCGCACTGCCGCCTTTTCTTACACATCCTAATGCTTTTTCCTGGATCGTGGTAAGACCACCATCAATATTACCTTTCGCTAAGGTACGAGAACTTTCTTCACCTAGCAATTTTCTTAGTTTAATTTCCTCGCCATAAATTAAATCATATATTTTATCAGCGACTAATTTACTTACTGAACGTTCGGCAAGTGAATCCTCTGTACCTATCAACTCTGCATTTTCGCTTAAAATGGAAGTACCGCCATTTCTAACAACCCAGTCTGATACATAGCCAATTACGGGGTTTGCTGTCACACCAGATAAGGAATCTGAACCACCGCATTCAGTGCCAAAAACAAGTTTGTTGAGCGGTACCTCCTGGCGTTCTTGCATGGCTGCATCTGCCAGCATTTTTCTGGCTTCTTCTACCGCTTTTGTGATAACAGCCTGACCACCACCATCGTTTTGGACAATAAGCGCCACAATGGGTTTTCCATTACATTGGCGCAGCTCAGCTGCGACTTCTCTGGCATCAAAGTCCTCACAACCAACCCCAATCAAAATAGCGCCATAAATATTAGGATTAGACAGAATACCATTCTGAACAGTCTTCCATCTTTTCCTTTCACCGACATAGTTACAACCATAGGTATGTAACAAAGGGACTACTTCTGGTAGTTTTTTGGCTATCTGATCTACAACACCGGTTGAACAAGCCGCATTTGCCATGACAACAACATGGTTACGGATACCAACCTGGCCATCTGGACGAACATATCCTTTAAATGTTTTCATCTCTATATTTCCCTATTATGTAGTGACTATTTCATCATCTTCTCAGAGTCGACATTATGTACATGTACATGCTCACCTTTAACTATATCTTTAGTTGCATAGCCAAATGATGCACCATACTTAATTGTTGGCTCACCAGTTTTAATGTCACTAAGCGCGATTTTATGTGGCATTTCAACATCATTAATTACAACTATTACCTCTGTGCCAACTAATATCTCCTCACCTGCTTTAATATTATCAATAACGACTGCAACATTATCTCTTGAATCAAGCTTTAGTCCTCTTTTCACTTCTCAACTCCTTTTCAATGATTCTATCGTAAAATTATGCCAACTTATAAACACGGATATATTTATAAAGTAATAGATAAAAACACTAATTCCCATATTTTAAAGCATGCGACACATCAATAATCATATCTTCCTGACCACCAACCATACGCCGTTTTCCCAGTTCTACCAAAATATCACGAGGATTTAGATCAAATTTTTTCGCAGCATTATAAGTATGTAACAAGAAACTAGAATAGACGCCAGCATATCCAAGTGTTAATGCAGCACTGTCAATATATTGTTCGCGCAGCATCATTGGCGCTACCACATCCTGAGCTAAATCCATATACTCATATAGGTCGAGGTTATTTTTTAACCCCATCCTGTCAATTACTGCCGCAAATACCTCAGCTTGTGTATTACCTGCTCCAGCGCCAAGTCCACGGCAAGTCACATCAATATATTCAGCACCATATTCTACTGCTGCGATAGAATTAGACACCGCTAAGCCTAAATTGTTGTGTGAGTGGAAACCTACAGGCACCCCCAATTTTTCAACAAGTAAGCCCACGCGAGCTTTAACATCATCTGCCAACATGTAGCCAGCCGAATCAGCAAGATTCACATACTGAGCGCCTGCATCGACAAATATTTTGGCTTGCTCCAGTATCTTCTCTGGTGAAGCCATATGTGCCATCATAAGAAAACCAATGGGCATCATGCCCAACGATCTTGCCGCCTTGATATGTTGAATCGCAACATCTGCTTCTGTTACATGTGTTGCTACACGTACCGCTTTTGCGCCACATTCCTGCGCTTTCTTCAAATCATCAATCGTGCCAATACCAGGAATCAACAGAACAGTAAGTATTGCATTCTTGACAACCGTAGATGCGGCTTTGAGCAAATCTAATTCCGATACTGCCGAAAAGCCGTAATTAATAGAGGAACCAGAAATACCATCGCCATGAGAGAGTTCAATAAAATCGACACCAACACGCTCAAGACCCGCAGCAATAGCAGTAACTTGCGCTTCGGTATAGCGATGCATCATCGCATGGCTTCCATCCCGCAATGTTGTATCGACAATGTGTATTTTTTTCTTATTTAACATGCTTATGCTTCCTTGCTTATTCGCTTAGCCACTTCTTCCGCAGCCGAGATCGCTGCTGCATTAATAATATCCAGATTACCCGAATATTTAGGTAAGAAATCTCCAGCACCTTCTACCTGAACAATAACCGTCACCATATTGCCATCTATAATCGGAGGTACCCGCAGGCTATATCCTGGAACATATTTTTGTACATCCGCGACGATCTGATTTACAGACTCTTCTATCGCCTTCTTATCAGGTTTTCTTACGATAGAATAAATCGTATTCGACATCATAAGAGGTGGCTCAGCAGGATTTAATATAATCAGAGCTTTGCCTCTATCTGCCCCCCCTACTTCAACAAGTGCTTTTGCTGTCGTTTCAGTGAATTCATCAATATTTGCTCTCGTACCCGGCCCTGCGGATTTAGAAGAAATGCAAGAGACTATTTCCGTATATTCTGAATCTGCTACACGATTAATTGCATATGCTATAGGAATCGTCGCTTGCCCACCACATGTCACCATATTATAGTTATCTGTTTTCTGCCCCAGTAAATGCTCTAAATTAACACAAGGCACAACAAAAGGCCCAATTGCAGCGGGAGTCATATCAAATACGATTTTGCCTGCATCTTTTAATATAGGAGCGTTATTTATATGCGCAGTAGCACTTGTCGCATCAAATACAATTTTTATTTCCGGATCATCTGCTATTGCATGTAAATAGCTGCGCCAAATAGTAGATCACTTTGAGGGAACTCAGCCCGGATTGTGC
>NZ_JBKFSQ010000066.1:0-8324 GCF_046569525.1 Salmonella sp. 741265055_HSA
GACCGACAAGGCGGGAAACAAAACGACGCAGCAACTGGACTTCATCATCGATACCCTACTGTCAGAACCGACTATCGTGCTGGACAGCACGGACGACAGCGGAACAAAAGGCGATAACCTGACCAACGCGAATAAGCCGACGTTTATACTGGGCAATATTGACGCAGACGCGCGGTATGTCACGGTTGAGGTGCAGCATGGCGGCACGAAAGAAGTGCTGACGGCCACCAAAGGCGCGACCGGCATCTGGAGCGTGACACCGACCGGCACATGGGCAGATGGCGACTATACGCTGACGGTGAGGGTGGAGGATGATGCAGGGAACGTAAAATACTCAGCGCCGCTGACGGTCACGGTTGATACCCAAATCACCATTGATGTTATTGAACTGGTTAATGATAACGGTATTCCCGGCGACAACCTGACCAATGACGTTCGTCCACACTTCCGCGTCACGGTGCCAGGGGATGTCAACGAGGTACGTCTGAGTATCGACGGCGGTAATACGTGGGTTCGTGCAACACAGGGCACGGCAGGGATCTGGGATTACACCTGGCCGAAAGATGTGACCGACGGGCTACATACCCTGACGGTAGAAGCGACCGATAAGGCGGGAAATAAGACGACGCAGACGCTCGATTTTACCATTGATACCCGGCTGTCAACGCCTACCATCACTATGGATAGCAGGGACGATACAGGTGCCATTGGCGATCATATTACGAGCGTCAAAAGACCGGGCTTTACCATTGGCAATATTGACTCCGATGCGCAATCGGTCATTTTGCGGATCACACAGGGCGGCAATAGCGAGGAAGTGACACTAACCCAGGTTGGAGGACAGTGGCGCTTTACGCCAGATGCTGACTGGGCGGACGGTAGCTATACACTGACGGTAGAGGTAACGGATAACGCAGGAAACGTTCGTCAGTCCACGCCGCTGATAGTGACGGTAGATACGCAAACCAGCATTACTGATATTACATTGGTCAATGATCATGGCGTGCCTGATGACAATCTAACTAACAGCACCCGTCCGCAGTTTGAGATCACGGTGCCGGCGGATGTGAATTCTGTGCAACTGAGCATTGATGGGGGCGCAAACTGGGTGAGCGCGGCGCAGGGTATTGAAGGCGTCTGGGGCTATACCTGGCCAACGGATATGGGCGATGGAAAACACACCCTAACCGTCATGGTCACCGACGCGGCAGGCAATACGGCGACGCAAACGCTCGAATTTTTCATCGACACCCGGTTGTCGACACCGACCATTGCGCTGGACAGCGCGGATGATACCGGTACGCCTGGCGATGATATGACCAATCGCACCCGACCGACCTTTATTCTGCAGAATATCGATTCGGATGTTATCAACGTTACAGTCAGCGTCACGCATAATGGAACGACAACCTCGTTTACCGCGACACAGGGGGCTGGAGGGTGGAGCTTTACACCGCCAGCGCCGTGGGGCGACGGTGATTATACGCTGACGGTGACAGTGGAGGATCGGGCGGGAAATACGCGTCCGTCTACGCCACTGACGGTGACAGTGGATACGCAAATAGCCATTGATCATATTGAATTAGTCAACGATAGCGGCGTCCCTGGCGATAATGTGACAAAACATGTGCGTCCGCAGTTCCAGATCTCGGTACCGAAGGATGTGGAAAAGGTCCTGCTGAGTATTGATGGCGGCGTAACCTGGTTTAGCGCGACAAAGAGCCCGACGCAGGGCATCTGGGATTACACCTGGCCGACAGATATGCCAGAGGGACAGCATACCCTGACAGTAGAGGCAACTGATGCTGCGGGTAATACGACGAGACAATCGCTTAATTTTGCTATCGACATTACACTTTCGATGCCAACCATTGAGTTAGCGCCCGATCAGGATACCGGCCAGATTAAGAACGATAATCTGACCAGCGTCACTCAGCCGTTATTTGTGTTGGGCCATATCGATAAAGATGTTCAACATGTTGTATTGAATATTGAGCATAACGGTACGTTTAAAACAGTGGTACTCACCGAATCAGCCGACGGCTGGCGCTATCGACCGGATGCCGCCCTGGGTGACGGTAGCTACACATTCACCGTGACGGTAACGGATGTGGCCGGTAATCAGCAAACATCCGCACCTTTAACGGTGACGATAGACGGTACGTTGTCTACGCCGACCATTGAATTGGCGGCTGGCGAAGATAGCGGTACTGTCGGCGATCGCCTCACCAATCACGATCGGCCAGTATTCGATATACATCAGATTGACGCTGACGTTACCCGTGTGATGGTCAAAGTAACCCACAATGGTAAAACGCACGAGGAAGCTGCGGTATTCACCAATGGTCAATGGAGTTTTAGCCCTTCTGCGAGCTGGGCTGATGGCGCTTACCAGCTAGTCGTTGTGGTAGAAGATCTGGCGGGGAACGTAAAAGAATCGGCACCCTTAGAGGTGCGTATTGATACGACAACGACCATTGATAATATCGTGTTGCTTACTGATACCGGCGTACAGGATGATCAATTAACGAATGTATCTGAACCGTCATTCAGAATTGACGTTCCCGCTGATGTCGTTCAGGTACGCGTAACCCTGGATGGTGGCACTAGCTGGAGTTTGGTACGGAAAAATGCCGACGGGCAGTGGATTTTTGAAAGTCCGAACACGTTGGGTGACGGTACTCATACCCTTCGCGTAGAGGTCACTGATGAGGCCGGTAATATTGCGAATAAAGATTTGGTATTTAATATCGATACCCGTATACAGGTTCCAACTATCGCTTTAAGCGCAGGACAAGATACCGGAGCGAATACAGCCGATAATATTACTAATATTTCACGACCCACCTTTACGATTGGTAATGTTGACCCCGATGTTATCAAAGTCGTGGTGACGATTGATGGTCATGATTATAACGCGACTAAGGTTGGGGCTGGTTGGCAATTTACGCCAGGCAATGCCATTCCGGATGGTTCTTATAATATTACCGTTACGGTTGAAGATAAGGCAGGGAATACCGCGACATCGAAACCATTACCTGTTGTGATAGATACGACGGCTGAAATTGAAAGCGTCACGTTGGTTACAGATAGCGGCGATAGCGATGTAGATAACATTACCAAAGTCGACAAGCCGCAGTTTAGTATTGTTACCGCTGATGATATTACCCATGTGCGCGTTAAAATCGATAACGCCGCTAATTGGATTGAACTCACAAAAGGAGGGGATGGCCGCTGGATATTTAATGTCGGTTCGGCATTACCTGATGGGCAACACACTCTCTTGGTTGATGTGACTGATATCGCCGGCAACGTTGCGCAAGAAACGCTGCAGTTTACGATTGATACGACTCTGCGAGAGCCGACAATTGTACTCGATCCCACCCATGATACTGGTGATGATACTAATGATAATCTTACCAGGATTAACAAACCGGTGTTTATTATCGGTAATGTCGATAATGATGTCTCACACATTGTGGTTCATATTGATGGTCGGGATTACACCATTGAAAACACAGGGGGGAATTTAACCTTTACGCCGGATCAACCGCTGTCTGACGGTCAGCATACGATCTCTGTTACCGTAACGGATATTGCTGGTAATACCAAAACATCGGCCGAACTGCAGATTGAAATCGACACGCAGGTTCAGATTGACAGTGTTACGTTAACAACAGATAGCGGCGTCAACGATCACGATAATGTCACCAATGCTACCCGTCCCTCTTTTGAAATTGCAACGCCTGATGATGTGACATCGGTGCTGGTTTCTTTCGATGGCGTAAACTGGACGCCCATCAGTAAAAATGCGGCCGGGCAGTGGGAATTTACTGCAGGTAGCGCATTGCCTGATGGTCATTATACTCTCCATGTCCAGGCGACGGATCGGGCAGGGAATACGGCAAATTCCACGCTGGGCTTCACCGTGGATACGCAGATTGACGGCCTGAGCGTCGTGATGCTGGACGACGCCGGAAAGGATTCTACGGATGGTATTACGAATATTACCTCTCCACGTTTTGAAATTTCAGCCAGAGAACCGCTGCAGAGCGTGACGGTAATTTTAAACGGGAAGTCCAGCACACTGACTCAGGGGGCAGGTAATAAATGGCTGTTTACCCCTGATACACCGTTAGTGGATGGAACGTACAAAATAGAAATAGTGGCTGAAGATATCGCAGGTAATAAAATTAGCAAAGAGGTATCATTCACAATAGACACTATTATTTCTGATCCCAGTATTGATTTGCTGGATGCGGATGATACTGGCGAAAGCGCTGTTGATAATATTACGAGTGTCACTAAACCACGTTTCGTTATTGGCAATGTACCCGCCGATATTGATACTGTTGTAATCAGAATTAACGGCATTTCTTATCCGGTTACGGTAAATGGCAATAACCTCTGGGAATTTCAGGTTCCCGTTGCGTTAAACGATGGCGTATATGAAGCCGTTGTCGTCTTCAGAGATATTGCCGGAAATACTTCTGAAACTACGCTGCCCTTTACCATTGATACCACGACAAGCGTCAGTGTCAGAATGGATCCAGCGTCTGATACCGGAAATTCCAATAGCGATAACCTTACGAATAAGCAAAATCCCAAATTCGAAGGTACTGCAGAGCCCAATGCGAAACTGGTGATTACCATTGTTGACGATAAGTCAGGTCGGGAGGTTTTAAAACAAACGATTACGGTTGGCGCCGATGGCAACTGGAGTGTGACGCCGAATATACTGCCGGATGGCATGTATACCATCAACGTCGTCGCAACAGATGTCGCGGGAAATACTGCGCAAACGCAGGAAAGATTCACTATCGATACGGTTACGATCGATCCCACCATTCGCCTTTCGGATCCATCTATTGATGATCAGCATGAAGCAACCAGCCTGCGTCCTGAGTTCAAAGGGTTCGCCGAAGCGTTCTCGACGATTATGATTCAGTGGGATGGGAAAGTGGTCGGCTCCGCAAACGCCAATGCGAATGGCGAATGGAGTTGGACGCCGCCATCAGTATTGGCGCCAGGCTCCTATGTTGTGAGCATTGTTGCCAAAGATAAAGCGGGTAATGAATCGTCGCAGGTCGACTTTCCTGTCGTAATACCTGTTATTGATGTCACGCCTCCAACCATAAAGCTCAGCGAGGAGAGCGATAGTGGCGCCTTAGGAGACTTTACGACGAATAATAAAACGCCGACCCTAGTTGGGAGCACGTTACCTAATACGATTGTGAGTATTTATGTGGATGGCGTGAAGGTCGGCGAGGCGACAGCGGATACAGCGGGTCGATATACTTTCCAGTTACCGGAAATGAAAGATGGCCACTATGTCGTCCAGGTGGGTATCGTCAACCCTCGCGATAATAGCGAACTGCGTTCCACCGCCGTTGATGTCACTATCGATACCGAGGTTGCTGAACTGGTATGGAATATATCTGGAATGCATGAGGGCGGATATATCAATACGGTGACGCCGGAGATTGGCGGCACCAGTGAGCCAAACAGCAAAATCACTATCTTTGTGAATGGCGTTGAAAAAGCGATTGCTTATACGACAGGCGCAGGGCACTGGGGCGTAGTATTACCCGCTTTGGGTAATGACGGTAATTATGTATTAACGTTTAAAGTTGAAGATGTTGCCGGCAATATCAGAGAGTTTGGTCCGCAGAATGTGATACTGGATACGGTAATTTCGCCGTTAACCGTGGTATTACGCGAAGCTGACGACAGTGGCAAAGTTGGCGACTGGATCACCAATAAACCTCATGTCACCATCGATGGTACTGCCGAAGCCGGAAGTACTTTAACCATCAGGAATCCGCTGGGGGTGGTTATTGCTACCCTGGTGGTAGGCAATGATGGTCGATGGAGCGCAGAATTAGATCTGCGTGAAGGTAGTAATGCCTTTATCGTGGTATCGGAAGATAAAGCGGGCAACAGTCAACAAAAAGATATTCTGATAGAACATGATACGCAGATTGAAATCAGCGATATTTCATTAAGTCGGGATACTAATAGCGGTGATAAATATGATCTGATTACCAATAATAAGTCTCCGGTACTGGTTGCCATGACCGATCCCGGCGCGACGGTACAGGTTTATATTAATGGTGTGTTACAAGGCACAGTAGAGGCGAGTTCGTCAGGTAATATTAGCTATACCATGCCGGCAAATAGCGCCGACGGCGAATATCAGGTGCAATTTGTTGCTACGGATACTGCTGGTAACCGGGTTGAGTCTGCGATGACAACCGTGACAATCGATTCTCAAATTGCTGTCTTTGACATTCATGAAGATTCATTACCGCCCCTCTCTAATAACCGGGCATTGTCAGTCTCAGGCGTCGGGGAGGCTGGTTCTCAGATCAGCATCTTTGTCGATGGTAAATTAGTCAACGTTGTTATGGTTGAGGCTGATGGCTCATGGCACGCGCCGATACTGCTGCAAGATGATGGTACGTTTAATATTCATTTCAGCATTACTGACGTTGCTGGCAACACTGAAGTGAGCAAGAATTATAGCGTGGATGTCGATTCATCAACCGCCTTCCCAACGCTCAACCTTGAAGATGCGAGCAACTCTGGTTCACGTGACGATCTGATTACTAATCACAACAAGCCTGTGTTAGTTGGCACCGCAGAAGCGGGAGCCACAATCCATATTTATGTGGATGAAAAGATCGTGGCAAATGTGCTTGTGCTTGAAGATGGAACCTGGTCCTATCAGTTTGATAATGCGTTAAAAGATGGTGAATATTCTATCCGTGTGGTTGCCGAAGACCCGGCAGGTAATACGGCAGAATCGCCTCGCTTACTCGTCACGATAGATACCAGCACGTTTATCGATAATCCTGCTATGATGGCAGGTTCTGATAATGGTATTTTCGGTAATGATAGTATAACGAGTCAGACCCGGCCTGCGTTTAGTATTTTTGGAGAAATGAACCAGAGTGTTCAGGTTTTCATTGATGGGGTGCTAGTCGATACGATCACGGTGACCGACAGAAATCAAGTTTATCGACCTGCGTCACCGTTGGGCGATGGTTCCCATAGCATTTATTATGTTATCACCGATAAAGCAGGCAACACGGCTACCTCGAAAACGCTAAACTTTACTATAGATACCTTTAATTCGACACCTGTCGTTATTGATTCTATCGACGGTCAAACGTTAGCAGAGATGACCGGTAGTGATGGCAAAATATATATAACGGACACGACGCGTAACTTATTGTTTAGTGGCAGTGCCGAGCCCAATAGCAAAATAGAAATCATCATCAATGGCTTAAATGTGGGAGAGGTTTGGGTTAATGACAAAGGACACTGGCAGATGCCGGTGAACCCGCTTTATTTCACAGAAGGCCAACTGGATATCAATGTTAAATCTACGGACCGTGCTGGTAACATAAATCAGGAAAACTATTCCATTTGGGTCGATACGCATATCAAGGTATTTACCAGCGAGCTTGATGACAATAAATCGTTATCGAAAACGGAATGGTGGAGTAATAGCTCCACTATTACCATGAGAGGTATGGGGGAAATTGGCGCTACGGTATCATTAATCGTGGCAGGGGTCACGCTGGCAACCGCTGTCGTTGCGGCTAATGGGTTGTGGGAATTATCGACCGATCGGCTTCCGGAAGGGAAATACGATATCACTTTGAGTATTGAGGATAACGCAGGCAAC
Organism: Salmonella sp. 741265055_HSA; assembly: GCF_046569525.1. Classification (NCBI taxonomy): domain Bacteria; kingdom Pseudomonadati; phylum Pseudomonadota; class Gammaproteobacteria; order Enterobacterales; family Enterobacteriaceae; genus Salmonella; species Salmonella sp. 741265055_HSA. The sequence goes on from NZ_JBKFSQ010000066.1 coordinate 7,694, forward strand.
CGTAAGGAAGAGGTACATGAAATATTTATTGATCGAACGCCGCCAAACGCTCCGGTCGTAACTTATTCAGATATTGTCAACGATCTAATTATTATGCAGGGGACGGCGGAAGCCAAATCTCAGCTAATAATAACCGATAGTAATGGGAATACTTATACGTTAACCGTTCCTGATAATGGTAAATGGAGTATGGCGATCCCGTATCCATCGGAAGGGAAGTTTACCATTACGAGTGTGGATGCGATTGGTAACCGGAGTGATGATGTCCCTCTCGATATCATGAAAGAGACTCCTGTTATTTCATTATCTCCAGACTCAGACAGTGGTACGGTGGGCGATAATATTACGCGAGATAATCAGCCTACCTTTATTATCGGGAATCTGGAAAGCGATGTTGTGGTTGTTCAGGTCGATATCAATGGGACCGTATATAATGCTGAAAAAAATGCCGATGGCGTTTGGTTCTTTACGCCAGGTACACCGTTAGCTGATGGTTCCTATACGATATCGGTAATCGCAAGCGATGCCGCGGGTAATCAGAAAAACTCGTTACCCATTACCGTTACGATCGACAGTACGCTTACGGTGCCAGAGATTGCGCTGGCAGCAGGTGAAGACAATGGCGTTTCAG
>NZ_JBKFSQ010000067.1:0-7233 GCF_046569525.1 Salmonella sp. 741265055_HSA
CCACTTTGTCGGATACATCAGATTATGACCAGACGGTTCGCGCTGTACGCTTACGGATTTTGGGGCGATAGTGTCTATTGTGGCTGGATTGAATGTTTTGCCTACGCGGACAAAACCGCGTGGTGCTGTATTGCCAGAGGAAGCGATAAAATATGGTAAGTGATACTCTTGAACAGCGGATTTATGAACTGGTAAGAAGCCATGATGGAATTTACCTTTTTAAGAAAAAAGAACTGACACCGTCAACAGATTTGGATTCAGATCTACGGTTGGAAGATGATGAAGCACTGGCATTGATGGATGATTTTTTTACGACATTCAATGTAGATAAAGGGAGTTTCTCGATCACAACATACTATCCGCCAGAACCACCGCTAAAGCATTTGCTTAATCCGTTTCGCAAAAACGATATTCCTCAGGCGCCGGAGTTCACGATAGGTATGCTCATTGCGTCTGCCAGGACTGGTCGCTGGTTGTATGACTGATTCACGCTGGGGGACTGCTTTTCGCCCTCTGCTATTACCTGTCAAAGCTAAGTTCAGATGTCCGCCTGCCAGCAAAGTTGAAATGTCCACTTCTTACTGAAATGGACATTTGTAGTGCAGGCCCACATATCTGTAAGTGAGAGTACGAACAATATCTCCCCTTACCTTATGAGTCGGGAGATATTTGGACGGTTTCGATATTTATTATCCCAAGGCATACCGTAACCAATAAGAAGATCATCATTCTCCATTTCATAAGCGTAGTACTGTTTTACTGGAATATCTATTCTACCAGGCTTTACAAATAGAACAGCAACAGATAAAGATGCTGGCTTGTAATTATCTAAGATATGCTCAACAAGTCGTTTCATTGTGCCACCGGATTCAATCGCATCATCAATGAGAATAACATGACGGTGAGCAATATTAATATTCTGATGATAGACAATCGTGGAGATATTATTGCGATCGCCTGGGGTATGAGGACACGATATATAGTCCATATTAATATCAAAACTCAACTGTCTTGTCAGATCCGCTGTGTAGAGCATCCCTCCGGGTACAACTGTAATGACCACGGCATCAGAATAATCCTGATTTAATTTCCGGGCTACACTGCTGACTCCAGCAGCGATATTCTGTTCATCTATAATAACATCACCAATACAATAATTATTCATTTGGACTCCACTTAAATTCTTATTTGAGTAAAGAACATGGTTATTCTTTTTGTGAAACGTATCTATCACCTATTACAAGCCTGATAAGAGAATAACCACCCATCAGATTAATTCCTGGCTAAAGAGAGTAATCTGCTTGCAAGTATTTCACCATCATGTTTACCTCGTACCCAGACATCTTCAAACTCATCAAGCACGCTGCTGTACCGGGGGGAATCGATAATCTCATCACCAAGATAGGCGAATTCGCCCACGTATTTTTCAATGGAAAGAAATCGCTGATTGCCCAGAACGACCAATCCCGGCAATGGAATGGAAGCATCAGCATCGTGCCAGTACTGGATAAAGCGATCAGTAATATCCTGCAAACCCAGACTTCGAGTCTCACAACATTGGAGGATATTGCCAACTAATGCAACCGGACACCCGGCTTGCGCGATGGCGCTTGTCATCCCTGTAACCTGGAGGTGTGGCAGGATACTGGTATAAAAGCTGCCAGGGCCAAAGATAACAAGGTCGGCATTTTTGATTGCTTCCAGCACGGCGGTGTTGGCCTGAGCATGACTCCCGGTGGAGGTCTTTAATGAGACCGAGCTGATACCTTTTTCCGACTGTTGCCTGGAAAGATGGGTGATTTTATCCTGAGGAGAAATCTGCTGACCGTCACTTAATTGTGCAGAAAGGAGCAGGTTATTATCGAGAGAAGAAGGCCAGACTTCGCCCGTAATACCACATAGTTTTCTGAAAACAAAAATAGCAGTATTCATATCCTGATTATGAGCAAGATAAGCACCTGTAAGGATAAAATTGCCGATACTTCCGTTTCGATAATCAAACGTGATTCCGGCTTTGTCTGCAAATATCTTCAGGTAATTAACGATAGCTCCTCTCAGCCCCGGGTCCAGACGACCAAGCAATGGATGCTGTCCTTCAACATAGGCCCGAAACTCTCTCGATGCCTCCTTGCTATCTTGTTCTGAGGATAAGCGGGTGTTGCAAATTCGCACTATGTCGCCAGAGCAGCCTTCGCCATAGGCCATTGTCATTAATGCCTGTCGGATGTCTCCGACGGACAAAATATCAATGCTTTCCCGGATTGAGCGCGAACTTCCACCGCTATCCCATGCCGGAACAATACGCGTCAGTGAGATCGAACGTTGGCAAAGTGCAATATTCAAAGAGCGGCAAGCGCTACCGCCAGAGAATAAAACGACATGTTTCATTTCAGAATTCCTGATGTAATTTTATTGTTCTGTTTAATGCAACGCTGAGCATTAATACGATAAGCATGAGCGCGGCAACAAAAATAAAGGCATGGGGTAAGGAGCTATGGTGTGCAATAAATCCAATCATAGCGGGGCCAGCCAGTACGCCGATATATCCCATTGTCGTCACTGCCGGGACAGCAACCATTTGCGGCATACTTGTCTGTTTACCTATCTGGCTGAACATCACGGGCACAATGTTGGCACAACCTGCACCGATACAGAGATAACCGATTAGCAACGCTATAAGTGAGGTTGAGAAAATGATGAGACAAAAACCGCCGAAAGCCAGAACCGCGCCGCTGACAACTATGTGCAGAGAGCCGAAACGTCTGATTATTGCATCACCACTAAGTCTTCCAACTGTCATTGCAAGAGCAAAGAATGTGAACCCGAGACCGGCCTGTGAGTCCGCTATTTGTCTGACTTCAACCAGATATACAGCGCTCCAGTCAAGAACCGTGCCTTCGGCCAGAAAGACGATAAAACATATTGCACCAAAGAGCAGGACTTCTCCTTTTGGAAATGCAAATGCCGGACCTTCTGCCGGACTGGCATAAGGCAGTAGTCGGCTGAAACACACCATCAAAAGCATAAAAATGATAAGGCTCACAACCAGAGACGATGCCAGAATGTTCAGGCCAAACGTAAGTAACCCAGTCATTAAACCAGCACCGGCAATCCCTCCAACACTGTACATTCCATGGAAACCAGACATGAGTGGAGTACCTGCATTTTTCTCTACCAGTATTGCCTGAATATTCATGGCGCAATCGGTAAGGCCAACGCCAATACCAAAAATCAGCAATAAAAAGCCAAGTGTTACGGGGCTATTGGCTAATGTTAAAAACGGCATAGATAATATAATAATCATCACCGCATAGCCGATAATTTTCCTGCAACCATAGCGGGATGAAAGTGGTCCGGCTAATGGCATTGATATAATAGCACCGCCCCCCAGGCAAAGAAGTAATATACCCAGAAGAGCTTCATTAGCACCGGTATTCAGTTTGGCAAAAGGAACCATTACCGCCCAGGCAGATGTTGCCAGCCCTGCGATGAAAAAAACAGACCGCGTTGCTATTCTTTCGTTCATTCTGATTCTCATTATAAAAAAGAGTAATGACTAGTTAATATTCAGGCAGCAGTGAGTACATTCATCACTTCGTTGTGTAATTCCCGTGAACCGCTGGCAATCAGCATATTACCGGAACCATCACAATATTCTCTTAAAATACTGAAAACTCCGCCTGCGTTTTCAATCAGATGTATAAATGGCATAAACTCCTGAACGGCTGAAGGATTAATTATGCAGGCATCGATATATCCCGCTGCCAGCATCCCCATAGCATAAAAAGGGTCGCCTTTACGTGTAAGCAGAGCTTGCTGTCTTATTTTCCCGGTGGAAGAATCCTGTACTGAAAAGTCTGTGCTGATATGTATTACGGCCTGATGTAACCGTGTGTTCCGCCTGGTTGCCAAATCGTATTCACCAAATGGGCCAAAAGCCCGGGACCGAATGCCATCAGACCAGAAGCGTTCCCGGGTAAAGGGGTTAGTTAACATACACATACCGTTCTTTTCATTCTCGGTGAAACCGATAAAGATACCGCTGACAGGGATATCGTCAATGTGGCTGTGGAATTGTCTGATTGTCCATGCTGATTTTTTGGTTTCAGAAGGAGCGGTATCCGTATTGACGCTATGATGTGGAAATAAACCCAGTATTTCCTCTTTGATTTCACCGAGCAGGTCCTGTGTATGACAAAGGGGAGTAGTTATTTGCGGATTCAACAAGCGATATTCAGCTAGAGACGCAAGTTGATGAAAATACTTGATATCAGGGGTAGTTTGCATTGTTTAAGCCTTATTACCAGCCATCAGAAGTTGACAGATGCATTCAGAATGCACGATCATGCTTCTTATTGCTCGTTATCATGGTTCAAGGAGTTACTAGTGCTCGATTATGCAGCTTTCCCGGATCAACGACAAGCCCTAATTCGCCAGGTTCTCCTGGAGAAAGGAAGGGTTGTTTGCGCGGAGCTTTCTGTCCAGCTTGGTGTGTCAGAACACACAATTCGTCGTGATTTACATGAACTTAGTAAATCAGGCATCTGTAAAAAGGTGTATGGTGGCGCTGTTGCTGCGATGCCAGAAGCAGGTAATTATGCAGAACGAAAGACTAAAAAAACCGATACAAAAAGCACGATCGCGCATAAATGCGCGCAACTAGTCAAACCAAACAGCTGTGTATATATCGACTCAGGTACAACAAATCTTGCAATGGCAGAGGCACTTCCGAACACTACAGTATTCACGGTAGTCACTAACTCCCCTGAGATAGCCATAACACTGCTAAAAAAACCATTGTGCGAGGTAATTATGCTGGGCGGCGGCGTACAGCGTACTTCCGGGGGGTGTGTTGGTGCTCCTGCCCTTGAACAAATTAAAGGGATTATCTTCGATCAGGGCTTTATTGGTGGTTGCGCAATGGCACCAGAGTTGGGGTTGACCGGGTTTGATTATGCAGATTGTGAGTTTAAAAAAGCCGTAATCCGGCAGTGTAGTGAAATTATCGTAGGTTTAACCTCAGATAAAATTCCGGCGGTCGCACGCTATGTTGTTGCTGACAGCAGCCAGATTGATGTTCTTGTGATAGAACAAAGTGTAAGTAAACAATACGCTGACGTATTCCGGGAGTGTGATATCCAAATATACCCGGTATAGGCCTCGTTAAGTAAATTGTTAAGCAGTCGGAAAAATATCAAATTTTTCGCATGACTCCGATTGCTATCATCAAAAAAACTATAAGTATGATCATAATTATTTTCGTTTTCCAAATATCTCCTCAGAACGTGATTGCAGTGTATTCAAGGCTTCCAACATATCGTCACCGTTGAGTGAGCGCTGAGATTTCTTACCTGTTGGTTTTCTGCGCCGTCGTGAAGGGCCATCACCCGCAGGGATGGCCTGAGAGCGGTTATTGTCACGTTTGTCCTGAACCAGTTTGATAAAATCGAGTGTACGTCCGAGGCGCTTGTTGTCCACGATAGCGCCCTGGTCAATTTCCTGAAGACGATCATAAATGGAGTAGGGAAGGATGACTCTGTTTAGCCGGAGTTCTTTTCTGCCATCCGGGTAATGCCATACTTCAATGTATTTCCCAATAGCCCTGCGGCTTAACTCACTGTCTTCAATCAGATAGAGCACTTTGTCATACTGTACTGTCAGAGATTTTGAAACACGGCGCGGCTCTCGCCATGTGAAAAACGCAGCCAGATCATCATCAGTTTCAAGTGGTCGGTGAACATCAAAGTCATGCCGGGGCTCTTTCGCAAAGCGCCGGTTGTAATCGGCCATAAACTCATCTGCAAAATCATTAGCTGCATTCACTGAGGAAATGCCCCTGAGCCTGAGTTCTTTAACCAGACGATCCTGAAGCGTCAAATGTGCGCGTTCCACGCGGCCTTTGGCTGAGCTGGTGTTGGCGCAGATAGTCTGGATGTTCAGTTCGTGCATCGCACGCCCAAACTGGGTGTAGCCGTCGCCACCGGTTGCGTTTTTATTGTTAATTCTGAAGACGCTGGCTTTATCGCTGTACAATGCCAGTGGCTTGCCATGCTTTTCCAGATAGCCTCTGGTGGCTTCAAAATAGGTGAAGGTCGATTCCGATTTCACGAAACGAAGCTGCATCAGGCGGCTCGTCGCATCGTCTACATAGACCAGTGCAGTACAGGCGGGAGCTCGGTTCTCAAACCAGTGATGGTCACAACCATCAATCTGTATCAGTTCGCCGCAGCAGGCCCGTCGATAGCGTGGCTGCTGAATTTTCGGCGCACGTTGTTTGCGGGGTATCCAGAGACCGGCTTTGACCATGAGCGAACGGACAGTCTCTTTGGACAGGTGAACATCGTGCAGTTCTGCGAGTTTCTCACACGCCAGTGTCGGACCGAAGTCGGTATAGCGTTCGCGGATAATACTGAACGCGTACTGTGCAAAGCCATCAGGCAACTGGTTATTGCTGGGTTTTCCACGACGGCGGTTAGCCATACCAAGCGGGCCAGATTCACGGTAACGCGACAGAAGGCGTCGGCACTGGCGATCGGAAATACCTAGGCGCTGCGCGGCCATCAGTGTGGTCAGACGCCGGTCGACAACGTCCTGAATGATTTTGAGTCGGTTAACTTCATCCAAAGTGAAAAACTCCGCTGCGTGTGCCGTCATGGGAATCTTCCTGTTGATTATACATGACGGACATCTTAACTTAGCCCAAGGCGGACATTACAACTTTGCTGTTACAATTACAGTGCGCATAATGTATATTATGTTAAATTAGCCGGGAAATAACATGGCTGGAATCGTGCTTGTCGCAAAACTCTTTACCCATAATTTTTGCACACTCAGTGACGACATTGTAACCCGTTTGATCCCTGCCCTGTCGTGACGCTGCGCGAATTATACTGATTTGCACTCGCTATCCTGTACACGATTTCACGCAGCGCAGGCATAAAAAAACCGGCCATCGTGGCCGGTTCGTCGCATCGCTTTTTGAATCAGTGGATTTTCCCCCTGGCCGCTGCTTTCTCTGACTGACGTTCTGCAGCTCTGACAACGACCATAAACGCTTTGTTTACTCTGTGCCTGACGTTCTACTACGCTGCAGCTTACGCCTTTGTCACCGGTTCTCGTTTGTGTACATCACTTACTTCGGCGTTGACCCGCAGCATTACGGTTGGCTATTTGCAGTAAACATGACACTTTCGTCTGGAGATACCCGCCCTTCCCTGTAACCTCATATTGACG
>NZ_JBKFSQ010000068.1:0-6650 GCF_046569525.1 Salmonella sp. 741265055_HSA
GCAGTTGACTTTTAATCAATTGGTCGCAGGTTCGAATCCTGCACGACCCACCAATGTAAAAAAGCGCCCTAAAGGCGCTTTTTTGCTATCTGCGATATGTTCGGGTCTTGCCTGATGCACTGCGCTTATCAGGCCTACAGACGACACCGCCGCGTAGGCCGGATAAGACGTTAGTCGCCATCCGGCGCAGACGACACCGCACGCGTAGGCCGGATAAGGCGAAGCCGCCACCCGGCATAAATACCGCAAAAACACTACTGGCCCGCTTACCGTCTATAGCTGATACAGCGGATCTTTCGCCCTCGCGGCGGTTAATTCGCTGGCCTGGGTGCGCACCACGTCCCACAACGCCTGCGCCGCCGTGGAGAGCGATCGGTTTTTTCGCCGCGCCAGCATGAGCTGCCTTTCAACTATAGGCGTCAGCCGTTTAACCTGTAAGTGGCTGCCCTGCGGGAGCGGTAACGCCAGCGCGGGCAGCACGCTGATGCCGATTCCCGCTTCCACCATTGGAAACAGCGTGGCCGGGTGACCAATCTCCTGCACGATATCCGCCTCAATAGCAAAATGGGCCAGCGCCGCATCAATCAGCGGTCGGCTACCGGAAGCATAATCCTGTAAGACCAGCGACGCCTGTTTAAGATCCTGCCAGCTTACCCATTCCTGACGCGCCAGCGGATGATCCTGGCGACACAACAGTAAAAAAGGCTCTGATAAGATGGCTTCACACTGTAAATCCACCGCTGCGCCGGGATCGATAACGATGCCAAAATCCACTTCTCCCTGGCGGATGCTCTCCAGCACCCACTGCTGCGGACGATCGTGCAATACAAAATCAATAGCGGGATAAAGTGAATTACTTTGGGCAATGCATTGCGGAATAAGATGCGCAGAAATGGTTTGGCTCGCGGCAACGCGCACGGTGCCGGTTAATTGTGTCCCTACTCTGCCTGCATCGCGCAGTATGCTGTTCAGTTCATCAAGCACCCGCTCCAGACGCGTCGCCAGTTGTTGCCCCGCCTCGGTCAGCACCACCTCACGCGTAGTGCGATCCAGCAGTCTGACGCCGGTTTGCCGCTCCAGCTCTTTTACGCTATGACTGACCGCAGACTGGCTCAGTCCAATCCTGTCCCCTGCCCGACTGAAACTTTTGGCCTGGGCGACGGTAATAAAAATACGCAGTTGACGCAGTGAATAGTTCATCGACTAGATTCATATATAGATGCAATAAATCAATTTTATTTCTCAAAGCGAAAAACGCAAAATAGCTGCACCGACTTTCAGGAGTTTTTATGAAACTTTTTCGTATCCTTGACCCTTTCACGCTGACACTTATCACCGTGGTACTACTGGCCTCTTTTTTCCCGGCGGAAGGCGGCTTTGTGCCTGTCGTTGAAGGTATTACAACAGCGGCCATCGCTCTGTTGTTTTTTATGCATGGCGCGAAGCTTTCGCGTGAAGCGATCATCGCTGGCGGCAGCCACTGGCGGTTGCATCTGTGGGTCATGTGCAGCACTTTTGTGCTCTTTCCTGTCCTCGGCGTACTGTTTGCCTGGTGGGCGCCTGTCAATGTCGACCCTATGCTCTACAGCGGCTTTCTGTATCTGTGTATTTTGCCCGCCACCGTGCAGTCTGCGATTGCGTTTACTTCACTCGCGGGCGGTAACGTCGCGGCCGCGGTGTGCTCAGCGTCTGCGTCCAGTCTGCTGGGCATTTTCCTGTCGCCGCTGCTGGTCGGTCTGGTAATGAATATTCATGGCGCGCAGGGCAGTCTGGAAGAGGTGGGCAAAATTATGCTGCAACTGCTGCTGCCTTTTGTGCTGGGACACCTGTCTCGCCCGTGGATCGGCAACTGGGTCGCGCGCAACAAAAAGTGGATCGCGAAAACGGATCAGACCTCTATTCTGCTGGTGGTCTACTCGGCGTTCAGCGAAGCGGTGGTCAACGGCATCTGGCACAAAGTCGGCTGGGGATCGCTGCTGTTTATCGTCGTGGTCAGCCTCATACTGTTGGCGATCGTCATCGCCATTAACGTCTTTGTCGCCCGTAAATGCGGCTTCAATAAAGCCGACGAAATCACTATTGTTTTCTGCGGTTCGAAAAAAAGCCTGGCCAACGGGATCCCGATGGCCAATATTCTGTTTCCGACGTCAGTGCTGGGTATGATGGTATTACCGCTGATGATCTTCCACCAGATCCAACTGATGGTCTGCGCGGGGCTGGCGCGGCGCTACAAACGCCAGACCGAGAAGCTACAGGCGCAGCAGGAAAGCCGCGCCGCGAAAGCTTAAAGCGGGCGTTTCAGGGGCTGCACCAGTTGCGTCAGCCCCTCGGTTTTAATCAGCAGCGTGATTTGCATCAACTCCCCCAGTTTACCCGCCGGAAACTGATCTTTACGGGCAAACCACAGCAAATACTCTTCCGGAAGGTCGATCAATCGACGTCCCTGATATTTGCCGAACGGCATCACGGTGTTGGCAATTTCAACCAACTGCTCTTTTTCCATCTCAGACACCCAGTAAGCGGATCATTTCCGCTTCATCAATCACGGTAATACCCAGTTCCTGCGCTTTGGCCAGTTTCGAACCCGCCGCTTCACCGGCAATCACCAGATCGGTTTTCTTCGATACGCTGCCTGCCACTTTCGCGCCCAGCGCCGCTAAACGCGCTTTAGCGTCATCGCGGGACATCTGGCTCAGGCTACCGGTTAGTACCACGGTTTTACCGGCAAACGGGCTATCGATCTCTTGCACATTAATGACTACCGGCGCGGGCCAGTGAACCCCTTCCGCCAGTAGCTGCCCAATCACATCACGATTACTCTCTTCGGCAAAAAAGTTAAAGACGTGCGTAGCGACCACAATCCCCACGTCAGGTACTTTCTGCAACTCGTCAATGGTGGCGGCCTGCAGCGCCTCCAGCGTGCCGAAATAAGCCGCCAGCCCCGCCGCCGTCGCTTCACCCACTTCACGGATGCCCAGCGCATAGAGAAAACGCGCAAAGGTCGTCGCTTTGGCTTTTTCCAGCGCGTTAACAACATTTTGCGCGGACTTTGGTCCCATTCGGTCCAGGCCGGTCAGTTTACCCGCCGTCAGACGGAACAGATCCGCTGGCGTATGGACATACTCCCTTTCCACCAGTTGGTCGATGATCTTATCGCCCATCCCGTCTACATCCATCGCCCGGCGCGACACAAAATGCTTCAGCGACTCTTTACGCTGCGCGCCGCAAATCAGCCCGCCGGTACAACGGGTAACGGCTTCGCCTTCAACGCGCTCTACGTCCGATCCGCACACCGGACAGTGCGTTGGAAACACAATCGGACGCGTCTCTTCAGGGCGTTCGGACAGAACCACGTTGACCACCTGAGGGATCACATCGCCTGCCCGACGGATAACCACCTTATCGCCAATGCGCAAGCCAAGCCGTTCAATTTCATCGGCATTATGCAACGTGGCATTGCTGACCAGCACACCAGCCACCTGAACCGGTTCCAGACGCGCCACCGGCGTAATCGCCCCGGTGCGCCCGACCTGAAACTCAACATCGCGCACAAAAGTCATCTGCTCCTGAGCAGGGAATTTAAACGCCACCGCCCAGCGCGGCGCGCGGGCCACAAAGCCCAGCTGTTCCTGCAAAGCCAGCGAGTTGACCTTAATCACCACGCCGTCGATATCAAAACCGAGCGTGGGGCGATCTTTTTCGACGTTGTGATAAAAATCCAGTACCGCCTGGGGAGAATCGCACAGCGTCACGCGATCGCTGACCGGTAACCCCCACGCTTTAAATTGCAGCAACCGTCCCAGATGCGTATCCGGCAACTCGCCGCCTTCCAGAATACCGACGCCGTAGCAGAAAAATGTTAGCGGTCGCTTCGCCGTAATACGCGGATCGAGCTGACGCAACGAGCCCGCCGCCGCGTTACGCGGGTTAGCAAACACTTTGCCGCCAGTGCGGCGCGCGTCTTCATTGATCTTTTCAAACCCGGCCTGCGGTAAAAATACCTCTCCGCGAACTTCAAGACGCGCCGGAATGTTATCGCCGTGCAGCTTTAACGGAATGGCGCGAATCGTGCGCACGTTTGAAGTGATATCTTCACCGGTGGTGCCGTCGCCACGCGTCGCAGCGCTCACCAGCACGCCGTTTTCATACAGAATGCTGACCGCCAGGCCATCCAGTTTTAGTTCGCAGCACCAGATGACATTTTCCGTGCTTTTTAGACGATCCTGCACTCGCTTGTTAAACGCCAGGAAGCTTTCTTCATCAAATACGTTATCGAGCGACAGCATCGGTACTTCATGGCGAATCTGGTTGAATGCCGTCAGCGGCGCCGCGCCAACGCGCTGCGTGGGCGAATCCGGCGTGATAAGGTCCGGACGTTGCGCCTCCAGCTCTCGCAGTTCCCGCATCAGGCGGTCATATTCGGCGTCGGGAATCTCCGGCGCATCCATCACATGATACAGATATTCATGATGGCGAAGCGTGGTTCGCAGTTCTGTCAGTTGTTGTTCGATTGGTTCCATATCACACCATCAATGATAAAAAACCCCCGACAGGCGGGGGTTACGTTAAAAATGTCACACCTGCGTTAACCTCAGGCGTTAGCGTCCATCACCTCGCGGATGCGGTCCTGATATTCGCGCAGTTTCTGCGGCGTCATCATCCGACGCTGGTCATCCAGCACGACGCCGCCGACCTCATCAGCGATATGCTGCGCGGATTGCAGCATCAGCTTGAAATTCTGCAGCGCATCGCCGTAAGACGGTACCTGCATAAAGATAGTGACGCCAGGCGTAGTGAAGTCCGTCATTTCAGGATCGAACGTTCCCGGATTGACCATATTCGCGAGACTGAACAAGGCCGGGCCGCTGCCGTCCGGGCTCAAATGACGATGGAAAATATTCATATCGCCAAATTTAAAGCCTGACTGCTGAATACTGTTCAGTAACACTTCACCATTAAGCTCGCTGCCATGATGGGCCGCGACGTTCATAATGATGACCGCCTCTTTACGCTGCGGTTTTTCCACAACCGGCGCTTCTTCCACTACCGGTTCCGCCTCAACCACAGGTTCCGCAGGCTGGAAGGTTTGCGCTGATGGCGGCGGCGCGGGCTGCGCAACAGGCTGCGGCGCTTGCGACGGCGGTGCAGGCTGCTGTTGCGGCGGCTGTACCGGCGGCGCAGATGGCTGAACCTGCTGAGGCTGCGGCGCAGGTTGGACCGGTTGCTGAACCGGCTGTTGCATCGGCGCTTGCGGCTGCGGCGGCGCCGCTGGACGCGGTTGCGCAGACGCATAAGGCGGCTGGTACTGGTGTTGCGGCGACTGACGAGGGGCATCATGCTCCTGCGACTGGCCGGGGGCATGATTTACGCGGTGAACACGAACTTCACCCACGCCTTCGTCTTCTTCGACATCGTCGTCATACGAGTCGTCGTCGCGTTTCGATTTCATGCGTTTTAGTGGACGATCGCGGAACATAGAAGATCGTTCTTTACGGCTGGTCCAGAAACCATGTACCAGTAAAGCGATTATGGCGATCGCGCCAACAATGATTAATATCAGACGCAAATCCTGCATCATTATATTCTCTGTTGTTCTAACACCTTGCCACCACGGCAAACATTTACTCACTAAGAGTATTTGCCGATTACGTCAAGTGCAAGTGTACTGTTGGCTTTCGCAGCATAAAGATGAAGGAAAATGTGCTTTTTGCTGTTTTTTCGAACATTTCCGAACTATCCACCGTCTGATAACCGGGTAAGATATCCCACGTTTACCCAGGGCTTTAAGAAAAAGGAGTATGTCCTGAATATGGTTTCATCATCCACAACCGTACCACGTAGCGGCGTCTATTATTTCTCGCAAGGATGGAAGTTAGTCACCCTACCGGGAATCCGCCGCTTTGTTATTTTACCTTTGCTGGTCAACATTGTGCTGATGGGCGGCGCATTTTGGTGGCTGTTTACCCAGCTTGACGCCTGGATACCTTCGTTGATGAGTCATGTGCCGGACTGGCTGCAATGGCTGAGCTATCTGCTGTGGCCGATTGCGGTTATCTCTGTTCTGCTGGTCTTTGGCTATTTTTTCTCTACCCTCGCCAACTGGATCGCCGCGCCGTTTAACGGCCTTTTAGCCGAACAGCTTGAGGCGCGGTTAACCGGCGCAACGCCGCCAGATACCGGCATACTCGGCATCATGAAAGATGTACCGCGCATTATGAAACGTGAATGGCAAAAGCTGGCGTGGTATCTGCCGCGCGCTATCGTGCTGCTGGTTCTCTATTTTATTCCTGGCATTGGCCAAACCATCGCGCCGGTGCTGTGGTTTTTGTTCAGCGCCTGGATGCTGGCGATCCAGTATTGCGACTACCCGTTTGATAACCACAAAGTGCCGTTTAAAACGATGCGCGCCGCGTTGCGCACGCAGAAGGTGGCGAATATGCAATTTGGCGCGCTCACCAGCCTCTTTACGATGATTCCGGTGCTTAACCTGTTCATTATGCCTGTCGCCGTCTGTGGCGCGACGGCAATGTGGGTTGATTGCTGGCGTGCTAAACACGCGTTATGGAAATAACGTAAAAATGTATAAATAAGAGATGGCTTAGAGCCTATCCCACCAGGCGTTATTGGCGCAGCCAGTTTGGACACGGACA
>NZ_JBKFSQ010000069.1:0-6640 GCF_046569525.1 Salmonella sp. 741265055_HSA
GTGGCGGGTCACACTGCCTTCCAAATAGCCTGTACTCGTCAATACGGTTCTCGCTGTACGCTTACCAAAATCCTGAACACCCAACTGATTGGCAGTGTTTTCGCAGAAAATCATAAACAGCAACTGACTAGCAGTCAGATTTGAACGTCCGGCATAAAAATAAGTGCTATTAAGCTCTTCAACTGTATCCATACTCTAATTTCCTGATTAAATTAACTTTATGCATTGGCAATGCAACCACTTTATAGGATTGTTTTAACACATTTGTTCGTCGTGTGCTTGAATTAGACAATGGCAAGCTGGTGCGCACGCTGTTAACGTTCCTGGTAATCGATACAAGCAGTTAGGTTCTGGACATCAGAGCTTAGCCTTGAAAAAACCGTCAGCTGCCCGCATCACTGACCGGGCTGGAGCTGAATCTCCTTCGTGAAGGATGCTTTTATTAGTACTATTAAAGGTGCTATATTTAGTCATCAACTAGGAGGTAAATTATGGCATTTCAAATTTTAACGACTACTGCAGCAAGCATTACAGAACTGAAACGTGATCCAATGGGAACTTTCAATGCCGGAGATGGCGCTCCAGTTGCCATTCTTAACCGTAATGAACCGGCTTTCTACTGTGTTCCTCCGGCACTTTATGCTCATCTTATGGATATTCTTGAGGATGAAGAACTCGGTCGTATTATCGATGAGCGTGCGAATGAACGCGTCATTGAGGTCAACATTGATGACTTATAAGCTGGCATTTAACGAATCTGCACTAAAAGAGTGGAAAAAGCTGGGACATACTATACAGGAACAGTTTAAAAAAAAGTTACGGGAACGGCTTGAAAACCCTCGGGTTCCGGCTTCTCAATTGCATGGAAGAAAGGATCAGTACAAAATTAAGCTGCGTGGTGCAGGATACAGACTGGTGTACAGCGTCGAAGATGAAATTATCACGGTAACTGTCATTGGTGTTGGAAAGCGAGAAAATGATGCCGTCTACAAAATGACACGACACAGAAGCTAATCACTCTGGAAATGCTCTCTTTCCCGTCAAGCGATACGACAAACAGGCCCAGTTCTTTTATGTGACTGCACCTTGACATATGTCACGTATATGAAACTATGGCCTACGTTGTGTATGTGACATTCATTTTATTCCAGCCCGGAGTGTTTACGCTATCTGAGGATAACATTATGACGCAACGTATCGCGGTTTTTCCTGCCGATCGCCATTCTCTGTATGAGGAACATGGGTATTCCGCAGCCATCCGTTCTGGTGATTTACTGTTTGTTTCAGGCCAGGTAGGCAGTCACACAGACGGCACGCCGGAGCCTGATTTTCAAAAACAAGTGAGGCTTGCTTTTGAAAACCTGAAAGCAACGCTGACTGCAGCAGGATGCACATTCGATGACATAGTGGATGTCACCACCTTCCATACCGATCCAGAGCAACAACTTAACGACGTGATGGCGGTGAAACAGAAGATATTTGCCCATCCCCCTTATCCTAACTGGACCGCTGTTGGCGTTACCTGGCTGGCCGGCTTTGATTTCGAAATAAAGGTTATTGCCCGAATCCCCTGATGCTTATTCTCGGTAAAACCGGTAGCATTGTACCGGTTTTATTTTATTCATCCCTGCCCTTCATCCTGTATGATTAACATGCAATCACCAAACATATCGAACTGACATGACTGGATATCTTCTGAGGCATAGGCCTTCATGAGTAGATCAACCCCAGCAAACTGACCAGTTAACACCATATGCGTCGTTTTTGGCTGATGTAAGTTCGTTAGCAGGCAGTCAACCACTTTCAGTTGATAACCTGGATGTATATAAAGCGCAGTCCAGCCAGAACTTGCTTTGAGGCAATTGTGCTCCCTCGAATACGCAGATTCCAGGCATCGTGTAACGGTAGTTCCTATGGCAAAAATGCGTCCGCCATTTTGCTTCGCAGTATTAATGATATCCGCTGTTGCTTGTGGAACCTCGTAGTATTCTTCGTTGATAGTCACATCCTCTACACATTTTGTTTGTATTTTTCTGTTGGACAACATTTCTGTTGATGCAACATGTAAAGTAACAAAAGATATTAACCCACCTTTATCTTTGATTTTTTGGATAAGATCCCAGGTAAAATGAATGCCGGCAGAGGGTATTTCCAAAGAGCCATACTTTTTAGAAAAAACGGAACGATAAGCATCTGGATATTTATAAAACAAGCTGGAATCCACATACTCATCAAGACGCTCACCATGACTGGCTAAATAACAAATTAAGGCCTCATAATTTTCTACGACGGCCCGGTACTGACGTTCTTCGCTAAACTTTTGCTCTACCTCAATAGAAATACCAGGATTATCAACCAAATAAAAAACATCATTCGCATTAAACCTTTCTTTTAAAAGTCCGGAAATAATTACTCTATTATTTGGTAAAAACCCCTCTAAAACAATTTTAATTAATTTATTCTGCCTTGTTTTACAGATAAACATATAGTTTATTATAGCACTGTCGTTAAAACAGATTACATCACCTTCTTTGATATAATCTGTTACTTTACTAAAGTCTACCTTATGAATTTCCCCTTTACTCCGGTTGAGGACAAGCATCTTACACTTTTCCCTGAATGAATCATTGGCTATCCAATGAGGTCTGAGTGGGATAGTCATCTGATCGGTAATGCGAAAATCATATTTTTCGGTAAGCATATATTTACCCTTTGAAAAACCATTGATACGGCGATTGTTATATAGCCATATTCTGCAGTATACGTTGGCCTTTCAAAGGGTGAAAATTAACTCGATAAATGTTGTTGTTATATTTACTTTGCTGGCTATTTAATCAATGTCAGATACCGATATTAAGCTGGACGATCGGATTTGACCGCCCTTTTCTTTTGCTTATTCCGGCATTGAAGCATCGCTATCCATTGCATCGGCAAACTTTTGCATTAACCGAACAAAGACATCAAGTTCATCCTGAGGCCAGTCTTTAAAAACAACTTTGCCCATTTGCTCTCGCGCAGCGTCTATACGCTCCGTCATCGCCTTTCCTGTACGGGAGATAACGGCCTCGCGTATACGACGATCGATGGCATTATGCTGCCGTATTATCAACCCCAGCTTCTCCAGTTTGGCGACCTGTCGGCTTACCGTCGTATAATCACGACCGGCACGTTCGGCTAACTCAACAACGCCAATCGGCCCTAAACGTTCGATACTAATAAGGATCGAAAATAGCGCACGATCGAGTTGAATCCCCGCCTCTGCAATTAATTTCTCATCATTACGAGGCCGGTTAAGCGCGCTCACCACGCGAATCAACGCACCGTGAAGCGCCTTCATTTGCTCGGAAATATGTGTATCTTGCACATTTTTATTTTCTGACATAGCATGTCTCCTCTTATGTGCATAATACACATATCGGAGAGACGATGACAAGATACACCACTACAGATGTACTGATCTGCGGCGCTGGCGTTACCGGGCTTACTTTAGCCATCGAACTGGCGCGTCACGGGGTCTCATTTCGCCTGATTGAGAAAAGAACGACGCCTTTTACCGGCTCCCGCGGTAAAGGTATTCAGCCGCGAACGCAAGAAATCTTCGAGGATCTTGGAATACTCAATAAAGTGGTCGCCGCCGGCGGGCTCTATCCCCGACTACGAACCTACCGTCACGACGGAAGCTATGTAGATTCAGATATTGCGCATCATACAAAACCGACCCACGCCGAACCCTACCATCTGCCATTGATGGTTCCACAGAACGTGACAGAAACGATTATGCGGGAGCAATTAAAAGCATGGGGACATCGGGTGGAGTTCGGCTGCGAGTTACGACATTTTGCGCAAACCCCACGCACGGTCACCGCGTATGTTGCCGGGCCGGCTGGAGAAGAGGTCATCATCGCGCATTATTTGATAGGCGCGGATGGCGGCGGAAGTTTTGTCAGAAAGAAATTAGGCGTTAGCTTCTCCGGTCGTACGTTGGGAATCCATGCGCTTGTGGCTGACGCTTCGCTTTCCGGTCTAAACCGGGATGTATGGCACCATTTTAACGATGGCGATATGACGCGGATGATAACGATTTGCCCTCTCGCCGGCACACAGCTCTTTCAAATCCAGGCGTTGTTGGCCCCGGACGACTCGCAGAATTTCTCAGCCGACGTGCTCACGGCTTTTCTTACTGAGCGAATCGGGCGGACGGATGTTCGCATCCATTCGATTCCCTGGGTATCAAAGTACCAGATGAATGCGCGCATAGCGGAACATTACCGTGTGGGTAAGGTATTTTTAGCCGGTGATGCCGCTCATGTGCATCCGCCGACGGGTGGGCAAGGGTTAAATACCAGCATCCAGGATGCCTATAACCTGGGATGGAAAATGGCAGCCTCGCTGCGGGGCGCAGGAGAAGAGCTTCTCGATAGCTATGAACAGGAACGCCGCCCGGTAGCCGAATCACTGCTCCACCTTTCGACCCGATTACTTGACTCTCAAAAACAGGGTGGCATCAAACGAGAACGCGACGTTCAACAACTTGACATCCAGTATACCGACTCCCCCTTAGCCCACACGTTGCCCGAACGTCAGCATGGGTTACAAGCGGGAGAAAGAGCTCCGGATGCTCCTCTTTTGGGCGCCGGCGGCCAATCATTACGATTATTTCAGTTACTCCAGGGTCCGGACTGGAATCTGTTGGCCTACGAAACCCACGGTAAGGTCATCGATGCGCGGCGAGGACTGCGTATTCATCACATTGGCGAGCAGGACGAGCTCATCGATACCCTGGGGCACTTCCGGGAGTCCTATCATCTGGCGACGGGTCAATGCGTGCTGATCCGACCCGATGGCTATGTCGGCGCATTCTTTCACGGCAAACAGAGCAACGATATTGAAAATTATCTCTCTCATTTTGCCATAGGGATTAAAGATGAATACTAATGTCTATGAGAACACCGACAGTGAAACTATCACCCCGCTCAACAAGCGGCGTATTTTGCCTGTTTTCCTGCTTGTCGGCCTTTACGCCGCCAGTACAGCGGCTGTGATGTCGGTACTGCCTTTTTATATCCGCGAGATGGGCGGTTCGCCGCTTATCATTGGAATCATCATCGCCACTGAGGCTTTTAGCCAATTTTGTGCAGCGCCCCTGATTGGCCACCTTTCCGATCGCGTTGGCCGCAAGCGAATACTGGTTGTCACGCTGGCTATTGCGGCGATAAGTTTACTATTACTTGCCAACGCGCAATGTATCCTGTTTATCCTGCTCGCCCGCACGCTTTTTGGCATTAGCGCCGGGAATTTGTCAGCCGCCGCAGCCTATATTGCCGATTGTACGCACGTCAGAAATCGGCGTCAGGCAATCGGTATCCTCACAGGCTGCATTGGTTTAGGCGGTATTGTCGGGGCAGGCGTTTCAGGGTGGCTATCGCGTATCAGTCTGAGCGCGCCGATCTACGCTGCCTTTATACTTGTCCTTGGGTCTGCCCTGGTCGCGATTTGGGGGTTAAAAGCCCCTTCCACAACATCACGTCCCACAGATAAAATAGCAGCGTTCTCTGCCCGCGCTATTTTAAAGATGCCAGTCCTTCGCGTCTTAATTATCGTAATGCTTTGTCATTTCTTCGCCTATGGCATGTACTCTTCACAATTACCTGTTTTTCTTTCTGATACCTTCATCTGGAATGGGCTTCCCTTTGGGCCAAAAGCGTTAAGCTACCTGTTAATGGCGGACGGGGTCATTAATATTTTCGTTCAGCTATTTCTGTTAGGTTGGGTGAGCCAATATTTTTCGGAGCGAAAGCTAATTATCCTAATCTTCGCCCTTCTTTGTACTGGATTTCTCACTGCGGGTATCGCCACGACCATACCAGTGCTTATTTTTGCTATCGTTTGTATTAGCATCGCTGATGCGCTAGCCAAACCCACTTATCTTGCCGCCTTGTCCGTCCATGTATCGCCTGCCCGACAAGGTATCGTCATCGGAACGGCACAGGCATTAATCGCAATCGCTGATTTTATATCCCCCGTATTGGGCGGATTTGTCCTGGGGTATGCCCTGTATGGCATCTGGATCGGTATAGCTATCTCTGTCGCCATTATTGGTCTGGTGACGACAATGATTTACCTTTCAAAAAGTTCACCGCTAATAGCGAAACCAGAAACAGAATATTGATGCTTCACTTGAGGATATTTATCAATCATACGGTGGAAATTGGCCCATTACATTCTACCCCTACTACCAGCAAGGCATAGATGAGAAAATAAAATCCCCTACATTTAGGGCCTATCCCATTAGGGCTATTTTACTTGCCATTCTGGACCTGGGCAGTGCTCAAAATCCTCACGTACTACGTGTACGCTCCGGTTTTTACGCGCTGTCCGTGTCCAAACTGACTGCGCCAATAACGCCTGGTGGGATAGGCTCTTAGCCAGCCAAGAAAAATAATAGTTCCTTTAAGGTATCTCAACACTATTTATCAGCCCCGCCTTGCAATACCGAAATATATTATCAATGCAAGTGACGATGATTTTTTGTACCAGATAACACTCGCTTTTATTATAGCAAACTTCCTGGCGTAAAATCATTACGTATATACCCAAAATAATTCGAGTTGCTTAAAGGCGGCAAGGGAGTGAGTCCCCA
>NZ_JBKFSQ010000070.1:0-6377 GCF_046569525.1 Salmonella sp. 741265055_HSA
GGGCCGAGTAATCCGTAGCCAACACATAAGCAACTTGAAGTATGAAGGGTATATACACATTCCTTCACAAATTATGCCGTTAAAATTCATCAACAATGCTTATCATCACCCACCAATATGAAAACCTTGTACTTATTGTTACCGTTACTCATACCCGGTGCAAAGTAATAGGGTTTTCTTGTAAGGAAAGCTAATACAAGAGATTGATATCTCTGCAATGAGATCGTATTTCATCATGATAAAATGTGACCTGACTCCTAAATTTTTAGTGACAGACGGTGAGTATCCCCCCTGCCAATAAGCTCTTTTTTGTGCGTCGTTTCAAGGAAAATTTAAGTTGAGATAATTAAAACGTGTGCTTAATAAAGCGTAATTTTGAATTCCTTACATTCCTGGCTATTGCACAACTGAATTTATCGCTCTATTATTAGCTCAACAAACCACCCCAATATAAGTTTGAGATTACTACAATGAGCGAAGCACTTAAAATTCTGAACAACATCCGTACTCTTCGTGCGCAGGCAAGAGAATGCACTCTGGAAACGCTTGAAGAAATGCTGGAAAAATTAGAAGTTGTCGTTAATGAGCGTCGTGAAGAAGAAAGCGCTGCTGCTGCTGAAGTGGAAGAACGCACTCGTAAACTGCAACAGTATCGTGAAATGTTAATTGCCGACGGCATTGACCCGAATGAACTGCTGAATAGCATGGCTGCCGCTAAATCCGGCACCAAAGCTAAACGCGCAGCTCGTCCGGCTAAATATAGCTATGTTGACGAAAACGGTGAAACTAAAACCTGGACTGGCCAGGGTCGTACACCGGCTGTAATCAAAAAAGCAATGGAAGAACAAGGTAAGCAACTGGAAGATTTCCTGATCAAGGAATAATTTACTTCCTGGATGCTTAAAATCCCGCCGCTGGCGGGATTTTTTTTGCCTGAGTTCTCCGCTAACGAACGCAGACATAAAAAAAGCGCCGGATTTACCAGCGCTTCTGTTAAAAAATTTATAACGTATCGTTACTTCTTAATACCCATTTCTTCTTCGAGCCAGGCTTTAAATTCAGCACCCAGCGAATTATGACGGATGCCATATTCAACGAATGCCTGCATATATCCTAACTTATTACCACAGTCATGGCTTTTGCCCTTCATGTGGTAGGCTTCAACCGTTTCTTTTTCGATCAGCATATCGATAGCATCGGTCAACTGAATTTCATCCCCGGCGCCCGGAGGGGTTTTCGCCAGCAACGCCCAGATATCCGCGCTCAACACATAACGCCCGACAATCGCAAGGTTAGACGGCGCGACATCCGCTTTTGGTTTTTCAACCACGCCAACCATCGGCACACTTTCACCCGGCGCCAGCTCAACGCCTTTACAATCTACCACGCCATATGCAGTCACATCGTCTACTGGCTCAACCATAATCTGGCTATTGCCGGTTTCGTCGAAACGGCGGATCATTTCAGCCAGGTTATCCTGAGACAGGTCGGACTCATATTCGTCAAGAATAACGTCTGGCAGAATAACAGCGACAGGTTCGTTTCCGACAACGGGATGCGCGCACAATACGGCATGACCCAGGCCTTTTGCCAGCCCTTGACGTACCTGCATAATAGTGACATGCGGAGGGCAAATAGACTGAACCTCCTCCAGAAGCTGACGCTTAACGCGTTTTTCCAGCATCGCTTCCAGCTCAAAACTGGTATCAAAGTGGTTTTCAATAGAGTTTTTAGATGAGTGCGTCACAAGCACGATTTCAGTAATGCCAGCAGCGATACATTCGTTCACGACGTACTGAATTAATGGCTTATCAACCAGCGGCAGCATCTCTTTCGGGATAGCTTTGGTCGCTGGCAACATCCTGGTTCCCAATCCCGCGACCGGGATAACGGCTTTTTTGACTTTCGAATTAAGGGCAGCCATTTAAAATTCTCCTGGACTGTTCATGTATTGAACGTGTTCATTAATCTGTATCGTGTTCCAGTATATCAGTACCAGAACAAGCCTCAGGTCCAAAAAGGACTTATATTGGTATAATTAAGACAAATACTTATAAATCTGCCGCAGATAGTAACACTCGTCGGGAAAGGCCGGTAAAGCAATTTCTGCCCGCGCTTTCGTTTTGGTCATTCCGCAGACAACATCAACCGCAAACGTCCTCCTGCGCCCCATATTTGACACTGCCATGAGTCGCAACGCTGGCTTAATTGGTTAAGGTAGGCGTTACCCAATGTTCCTAGCGGCACGCCGCTGCTGATTTGAACCTGATGAGCGCCCGTATTTAAGGTGGCGTTCAATCCGGCGGAGACGAGAATCAAATTTTTGAGCTCACTGTGATAGTAGCCGACAAATAGCGGGAATTGCCCTGGTAAATTAGCTTGTCTGAGCAGATGATTTACCTGTTTTAATAGCGCGCCTAACTCCGGTAAACGGTGCTTTTGTTGGCCGAGCTGATCCTGCAATAAGCCGTTAAATAGCGCCCGCAGCAACAATGCGGCTAACACGCCGTTATCGCCCGCCCGGGTGACATCCAGGCAATAAAATGCCAGTTCGTTATCAGATAGCGGCGCAATATCCAGCACCAGTCCAGGCTGATCGGCGGAGACGAGCTGCCGGTAATTAATGCGGCAATGGGAAATCACCTGCTGCACCGGGGGCTGCAATTCCTGCAACAATTGCGCTGCGGCGGTCGGATTACTCACCATTGCATCCCAGTCACGAAACAGGCGTTCTTCTTCTTCAACCCGCGAGTTAAACATATTAGGGTATAAGCAAGCGAATACGGTTTCCCGCAAGCGGTTGAGATCTTTTACCGGCTTCAGCAAGACATCTTCAACCCCAAGGCGTAACGCTTTGGCGATATCCGCCATATTTTCTGTTGCGGAAATAACCAGAATAGGCGTCTGGTCTCCGCGATTACGTAAGTTTTCTACCAGTTTGAGACCGTTCATTCTCGGCATAGCGATATCACATATCATGAGATCAGGGGTAAAACGCCCCATCAACTCCAGGGCATCCACCCCGTCGCCTGCCAATGCCGTTGTCGCTCCCAAAGAGGAAAACCACGAATCCAGAAGCGAGCGAAATACAGGCTCGTCTTCAACAATAAGAATCTGTTTTCCGACCAATGGCTGCGTCATGTTCTCTCCCCTGACTGGCTTTAATCAATAGTGGCATGGTATTGCCGCTTGCGCCTGTCAGAATTTGCTTAAGTGATCGTAAAAGGTACATTAAACGTCGGTACGCACCAAGGGTATAAGTTCGTCCATCTTTTTCTCTACGGCTAACTGACCCGCCGCAATAGCGGCATGGGCGCGATGAAAATCCAGCGTAGAGATTTGCGGACAGAATGGTTGAATGAGAATATCAGGCGGATCGCCAGCCATACGGTTACGTTTAAGACGATTTTCCAACACCTGAATGGAGGTTGTCATGATTTCCATTGCCCCAGGCGAACTCACGCCACAGCGTGAAGTCAGGCTACTGAAACGTTCTTTTAAACGCTTATGCCAGGGCAGCGCATCATCGCTCTCTTCATTGATATTCCCGACATTTACAGAGAGCAGATCTTGCTGCATGAGGTGGGCATCATGTTGCAGGTCTACCGCAATAACGATATCAGCCCCCAGCGCCCTGGTTAACGAAACAGGTACCGGATTAACGACTGCGCCATCTACCAGCCAGTAACCGTTATGCTCAACCGGAGACATCAGCCCTGGCATACTGCACGACGCGCGTACAGCAAGGTGTAGATCGCCTTCAGTAAACCATAGCTCTCGTCCCGTGCTAAGATTCGTCGCGACCGTGCCAAAACGTCTTGAACAGTGGTCAAAATCCGTGATGGGCATAATATCCCGATAGTGATTAAATACGCGTTCGCCGCGAAGCAACCCTCCTCTGCCCCAGGATACATCCATCAGGCGTAAAACATCCCAGTAGCGGAATGAACATACCCACTGTTCAAGCGCCGATAATTTATTACAGGCATACGCGGCGCCGACCAGTGAACCTATTGAGCATCCTGCAACGATATCAATATCAATGCCTGTTTGCTTGAGGGCTTTGATGACCCCAATATGAGACCATCCTCTCGCTGCGCCAGATCCCAGCGCCAGCCCTATTTTCATTTTTCTCATCGTACTTAACGACTTCCCCTGGCTTCAAGACGTAGCAACATCGCCACTGCTCAGTTAACATAATGCCACCCTGGCGTTCAACGCCGTTTTTATATTCAGGGAGATTATTGTGTCTCAGCCTTGTCCCTGTGGTAGCGCTGACGAGTATAGCCTATGTTGTGGTCGTATTGTGTCCGGAGAACGAGTAGCACCCGATCCGTCACATCTCATGCGCTCTCGTTATTGCGCTTTTGTGATGAAAGACGCAGATTACTTAATTAAGAGCTGGCATCCAACCTGCAATGCGGCCGCGTTTCGCGATGATATCATCGCCGGATTTGCCAATACCAGGTGGCTCGGCCTGACTATTTTTGAACATACCTGGTCAGAAGCAGAAAATACAGGGTATGTTAGTTTTATCGCGCGTTTTTCCGAACAAGGGA
The DNA here is from genome assembly GCF_046569525.1 of Salmonella sp. 741265055_HSA. NCBI lineage: Bacteria > Pseudomonadati > Pseudomonadota > Gammaproteobacteria > Enterobacterales > Enterobacteriaceae > Salmonella > Salmonella sp. 741265055_HSA. The sequence goes on from NZ_JBKFSQ010000070.1 coordinate 4,560, forward strand.
AAACCGGGGCGATTATCGAACGCTCTCGTTTTATCAAAGAAAACGGTCAGTGGTATTATATTGACGGTACCCGCCCGCAGTTGGGTCGAAATGATCCCTGCCCGTGCGGTTCAGGCAAAAAATTTAAAAAGTGCTGCGGCCAGTGACGCCTGACAGTATCGATACAGCAAACACTCTCAACAGGATTTTTCCGGCAATGCAATCACTACAACGTAAAGTTCTGCGTACTATTTGTCCCGATCAAAAAGGCCTTATCGCGCGGATTACCAACATTTGCTATAAGCATGAGCTTAATATTGTGCAAAACAATGAATTTGTGGACCATCGCACCGGACGCTTTTTTATGCGGACCGAGCTGGAAGGCATCTTCAATGATTCCACTCTTCTGGCCGATTTGGACAGCGCCTTACCGGAAGGCTCTGTTCGTGAACTCAATCCCGCCGGACGCCGTCGGGTAGTGATTCTGGTTACCAAAGAGGCGCATTGTCTGGGCGACCTACTGATGAAAGCCAACTATGGCGGGCTGGATGTTGAAATCGCCGCGGTCATTGGCAACCATGAAACGTTACGCTCGCTGGTTGAACGTTTTGAGATCCCTTTCGAACTGGTCAGCCATGAGGGATTAACGCGTGAAGAGCATGACACGAAGATGGCGGACGCCATTGATGCCCATCAACCGGACTATGTGGTGCTGGCCAAGTATATGCGTGTTTTAACGCCAGGTTTTGTGGCGCGCTTTCCGAACAAAATTATCAATATCCACCACTCATTCCTGCCAGCGTTTATCGGCGCGCGCCCTTATCATCAGGCCTATGAGCGCGGCGTGAAAATCATCGGCGCTACCGCGCACTATGTGAATGATAATCTGGATGAAGGTCCAATCATTATGCAAGATGTGATTCACGTCGATCACACCTACACCGCAGAAGATATGATGCGTGCCGGGCGCGACGTTGAGAAAAACGTATTAAGCCGCGCGCTGTATCAGGTTCTGGCGCAGCGGGTCTTTGTTTACGGCAATCGGACGATTATTCTTTAATCGTCAGTAATATGAATTGATTAGCTTTAATCCGTTACGGATGAAAAGTACGCAAACAGTTCATTTCAGGCAAAGGAATGCTTTACAGCGGCGTGTCATTTGATATGATGCGCCCCGCTTCCCGAAAGGAAGCGGGCCAGTATTAAGCATTACCCCGTGGTGGGGTTCCCGAGCGGCCAAAGGGAGCAGACTGTAAATCTGCCGTCATCGACTTCGAAGGTTCGAATCCTTCCCCCACCACCATTATTCACTACAGCGATGTAGTTAACTCGATGAGCAATGCAGAAGTTTGCACTTGTCGGGGAAGGGTGAGAACCTTCGATTAAGGTTCGACTCGAGCGAAAGCGAGAGAACGTTGCCAACGGCAACGGCCCGTAGGGTGAGGAGCGAAGCGACGAATAATCCTTCCCCCACTACCATCTTCAAGCTTTACCTACAATTTGAATTACCCCTGGTGGGGTTCCCGAGCGGCCAAAGGGAGCAGACTGTAAATCTGCCGTCATCGACTTCGAAGGTTCGAATCCTTCCCCCACCACCATCATGATCTTCAGAAAGCATCTAACCTTCATTCGACATCGGTTTGTCATAATTCTACCCATGTGGGGAAGGATGAGAAGCTTCGACTAAGGTTCGATTCGAGCGCAGCGAGAAAGCGTTGCCGTAGGCAACGACCCGAAGGGCGAAGCGCGCAGCGCTGAGTCATCCTTCCCCCACCACCATCACTCCCGTCGTGTATCTTATCCCCGTTAAGCACAGTGTCTCATATCTCTCTGTACGGG
>NZ_JBKFSQ010000071.1:0-5910 GCF_046569525.1 Salmonella sp. 741265055_HSA
ACTGCCCAGGTCCAAAATGGCAAGTAAAATAGCCCTAATGGGATAGGCTCTAAGGCTTGTCATTTATCTGGTATAATGCTAACTACCCTGTAGAATAAATAAAAGGAATTTATTTCAAATAATGGAATGCAGAGATGAAAAAACATTATTCTGTCCAATATGAAACCGGGGATATCGTCTTTACCTGTATAGGTGCCGCGCTATTCGGCCAGATATCCACCGCTTCACAGTGCTGGAGCAACCATGTTGGGATTATTATTGGTCATAATGGTGATGACTATCTGGTGGCGGAAAGTCGCGTCCCCCTCTCAACCGTCACCACGCTGTCACTGTTTATACAACGTTCAGCCGGACAACGTTACGCGGTTCGTCGCCTGTGCGGCGGCCTGACGGTCGAACAGAAACTCGCCATCATGGAACAGGTTCCCGCCCGGCTGAATAAGTTTTATCACACGGGGTTTAAATATGAGTCATCGCGCCAGTTCTGCTCGAAATTTGTGTTTGATATCTATAAAGAAGCATTGTGTATTCCGGTAGGCGATATTGAGACATTCGAAGAATTACTTCACAGCAATCCTGATGCGAAACTCGCCTTCTGGAAGTTCTGGTTTTTAGGTTCAATCCCGTGGGATCGTAAGACGGTGACGCCAGCCAGCCTGTGGCAACATCCCAATTTAGAATTAATTAGCGCCTGTGGAATTGAAACCCCTCAACGCGAGGCTGAGGGAGAATGATTTAGCGCAACCTTCCCCGCGCCAGATTGAGTCGGCTCTCGCTCATTTGCATCGCGTTCTGGCTAACGTGGCAATGCGTAATGGCGATAGCCAGCGCATCTGCGGCATCGGCCTGCGGGTTAGCGGGCAGTTTGAGCAACGTGCGCACCATATGCTGAACCTGGCTTTTTTCCGCGCTACCAATACCGACGACGGTTTGCTTCACCTGACGCGCCGCGTATTCAAACACGGGCAGTTCCTGATTGACCGCGGCGACAATCGCGACGCCGCGCGCCTGTCCCAGCTTGAGGGCTGAGTCGGCGTTCTTCGCCATAAACACCTGTTCGATAGCAAAATAGTCCGGCTGGAACTGCGTGATGATTTCCGTCACGCCTGCGTATATGAGCTTCAAACGAGACGGCAAATCATCGACTTTGGTACGAATACATCCGCTGCCCAGATAGGTCAGTTGTCTACCTACCTGGCGGATAACGCCATAACCGGTAATGCGCGAGCCGGGGTCAATACCGAGAATAATCGACACGCTATACCCCTTGCCCGTCGGCGTTTAACAGCACCATTACAGGGTCGCCGCCACCTCATCAGAGATCTCACCGTTATGGTAGACTTCCTGAACATCGTCACAGTCTTCCAGCATATCGATCAGACGTAGCAATTTCGGCGCGGTTTCCGCATCCATATCCGCTTTGGTTGACGGGATCATGGACACTTCGGCGCTGTCCGCTTTCAGACCCGCCGCTTCCAGCGCGTCACGCACTTTGCCCATCTCTTCCCAGGCAGTGTAAACATCAATCGCGCCATCATCATAGGTCACAACATCTTCCGCACCGGCTTCCAGAGCGGCTTCCATGATGGTGTCTTCATCGCCTTTCTCAAAGGAGATGACCCCTTTCTTACTGAACAAGTACGCCACTGAGCCATCGGTACCCAGATTACCACCGCACTTGCTGAAAGCATGACGCACTTCCGCTACGGTACGGTTACGGTTGTCACTCAGACACTCAATCATAATGGCCGTGCCGCCAGGACCATAACCTTCATAGATGATGGTTTCCATGTTCGAGTCTTCATCACCACCCACACCGCGAGCGATGGCGCGGTTCAGAGTGTCGCGGGTCATGTTGTTGGCCAGCGCTTTATCTACGGCCGCGCGCAGACGCGGGTTGGCATCCGGATCGCCGCCGCCCAATTTAGCTGCCGTTACCAGTTCACGAATAATTTTAGTGAAGATTTTACCGCGCTTGGCATCCTGCGCAGCTTTACGATGTCTGGTGTTGGCCCATTTACTATGACCTGCCATAAATATTTCCTCAAAAAAAGCGCGCCTTTTCAGGCGACGTTAATGACAAACTCTTCAATCGCTTGCCGGTTACTCCAGGACTTGGTAAGCGCCGCCGCGTCAGGCGCATCAAGCCACTGGTACGTCAGATGTTCAGTGAATATCACCTGCCGCTCATGCGGTAACGCAAGGCAGAACCAGAATTCTGTATTGTGCATGACGCCCGGCGCATAGCGATGACGTAAATGTGAAAAAATTTCAAACTCCACCGTACGTTGGCAGTCGATTAAGGTCAGTTGCTCTGCCGCAACATCAATCGTGACCTCCTCTTTGACTTCACGTACGGCGGCCTGCAACGCGGTCTCCCCTTCTTCTATGCTGCCAGTCACTGACTGCCAAAAATCCGGGTCGTCGCGTCGCTGCAACATTAACACCCGTTTCGTATCCTGCGCGAAAATAACCACCAGGACCGAAACGGGGCGCTTGTACACTTTATCCTTCACGCGACCTCGTTGTTGGCTGTTGGGTGACGCCGTGCATTGATGAGACTCGCCCTTGCGGGCCGCCGCGATATCACGCGAATGATGTCGTGTACATTGTTCATATCAGTTATTCTCGGCTTTCTTCACAACCTGAATCCCCAACTCCGTCAACGCTGCCTGGTTGGCGAAACTCGGCGCTTCGGTCATCAGACACGCGGCGGCGGTCGTTTTCGGGAAGGCGATAACATCACGAATATTGTCGGTGCCGGTCAACAGCATGGTCAGACGGTCCAGACCAAACGCCAGGCCCGCGTGCGGCGGCGTACCGTATTTCAACGCATCCAACAGGAAGCCGAACTTTTCGCGCTGCTCCTGCTCATTGATACCGAGAATACCAAATACGGTTTGCTGCATTTCACCGTTGTGAATACGCACCGAACCGCCGCCCACTTCATAGCCGTTAATCACCATATCGTAAGCGTTAGCGACGGCTTCTTCCGGCGCAGTTTTCAGTTCAGACGCCGTCATGTCACGCGGGGCGGTGAACGGATGGTGCATCGCGGTCAGACCGCCTTCGCCATCGTCTTCGAACATCGGGAAGTCAATCACCCACAGCGGCGCCCATTTGTCTTCGTCGGTCAGGCTCAGGTCTTTGCCCAGTTTCAGACGCAGCGCGCCCAGCGCATCAGCAACCACTTTTTTGTTATCTGCGCCGAAGAAGATCATGTCGCCGTCCTGCGCGCCGGTACGTTCAAGGATAGCGTCGACGATGTCGGCGGTCAGGAACTTGGCCACCGGACTGTTAATCCCGTCCAGACCTTTCGCGCGCTCGTTAACTTTGATATACGCCAGGCCTTTCGCGCCGTAGATCTTAACAAAGTTACCGTAATCGTCGATCTGCTTACGGCTAAGCTGTGCGCCGCCAGGCACACGCAGCGCTGCCACGCGGCCTTTCGGATCGTTAGCCGGGCCCGCGAAGACCGCGAACTCTACCGATTTCAGCAGGTCAGCGACATCTACCAGCTCCATCGGGTTACGCAGGTCTGGTTTGTCGGAACCGTAACGACGTTCCGCTTCGGCAAACGTCATGACCGGGAAATCCCCCAGATCCACGCCTTTCACTTCCTGCCATAAATGGCGCACCAGCGCTTCCATCACTTCGCGCACCTGTGGCGCGGTCATGAAGGAGGTCTCGACGTCGATCTGAGTAAATTCCGGCTGACGGTCAGCACGTAAGTCTTCATCACGGAAGCATTTGACTATCTGATAGTAACGGTCGAAACCGGACATCATCAGGAGCTGTTTGAACAGCTGCGGCGACTGCGGCAACGCGTAGAATTTACCTTTGTGTACGCGCGAAGGCACCAGATAGTCGCGCGCGCCTTCCGGCGTGGCTTTGGTCAGCATCGGCGTTTCAATATCAAGGAAACCGTGATCGTCCATAAAACGACGCACCAGGCTGGTAATTTTGGCGCGAGTTTTCAGGCGCTGCGCCATTTCCGGACGACGCAAATCCAGATAGCGGTACTTGAGACGCGCCTCTTCGGTATTAACGTGGTTAGCGTCAAGCGGCAGTGAGTCTGCGCGGTTGATGATAGTGAGAGAGGACGCCAGCACTTCAATTTCGCCGGTCGCCATATCCGCATTGACGTTTTTCGCGTCACGCGCACGCACGGTGCCCGTAACCTGAATGCAGAACTCATTACGCAGTTCAGAGGCCAGCTTTAACGCGTCCGCACGATCCGGATCGAAGAACACCTGCACAATACCTTCGCGGTCGCGCATATCGATAAAGATCAGGCTGCCAAGATCACGACGACGGTTGACCCAACCACACAGAGTCACCTGCTGCCCCACGTGGGACAGACGTAGCTGTCCGCAATATTCTGTACGCATGAGATATCCCTTAACTTAGCCGCAGGCGGATTGTTGCCTGCCATGCAGGCGACGAAGTCGCAGCTTTAGCTGTATGTCACAACTGGATGAAAAAAGGCAGCTATTATACTGGAAATTCTGCCGCACGATAAGAGTCAATCCAGCATGGGAGCGATAACTTGCCCGTTTCATGCGGTATCGACGCCTGGTTCATACTGACTGTAACCGGGTTTTTCACGCGGGTATTGCGTATGCTCACAAAAATTAACAATATTTGTCGCCGCTTTCCTCTTTAATCGCGCTTAAGGTGTAATGAAATCCACTATTTTTAGGAGAGTGATTATCATGCTGAAACTCAACGCGACCACAACCGCCCTGGTGGTTATTGATTTACAGGAAGGAATTCTTCCGTTTGCCGGCGGTCCGTATACGGCAAATGAGGTGGTCGCCCGCGCCGCGCGGCTGGCGGAAAAGTGTCGCGCCAACGGCTCGCCCGTGGTTATGGTACGCGTCGGATGGTCTGATGATTATGCTGAGGCGTTAAAACAGCCGGTGGATGCCGCAACGCCTGCGCACGCGTTGCCGGAAAACTGGTGGACCTGGCCTACGGCATTGGGTAAAAAGGACAGCGATCTGGAAGTGACTAAACGCCAGTGGGGCGCGTTTTACGGCACCGATCTGGAATTACAGCTTCGACGCCGGGGTATCGACACCATCATATTGTGCGGGATCTCAACCAATATCGGCGTCGAATCCACAGCGCGTAACGCCTGGGAGTTGGGATTTAACCTTATTATTGCCGAAGATGCCTGTAGCGCCGCCAGCAGTGAGCAGCATCAGAGCAGTATGACGCATATTTTCCCGCGCATTGGCCGGGTACGCAGCGTAGAGGATATTTTAAACGCCTTATGATCTACATTGGCTTGCCGCAATGGTCGCACCCGAAATGGGCGCGGCTCGGCATCACCAGTCTGGAAGAGTATGCCCGCCACTTTAATTGCGTGGAGGGCAACACCACGCTTTACGCGCTGCCGAAAGCGGAAATTGTCGATCGCTGGTATGCGCAAACTACGGACGATTTCCGTTTTTGCTTTAAATTTCCCGCCACCATTTCTCACCAGGCCGCGCTGCGTCATTGCGACGATCTGGTACAGGCGTTTTTTACCCGCCTGGCGCCGCTGGAAACACGTATTGGCCAATACTGGCTGCAGTTGCCCGCCGCCTTTGGACCGCGCGATCTCCCCGCCTTATGGCAGTTTCTTGATGCGCTCCCCGCCACGTTTACCTATGGCGTAGAAGTTCGTCATCCGTGTTTTTTTGACAAAGGTGAGGATGAACAGCGGCTCAATCGCGGGTTACACGCGCGCGGCGTAAACCGCGTGATCCTGGATAGTCGGCCGGTACATGCCGCCCATCCCCACAGCGAGGCCGTCCGGGACGCGCAGCGAAAAAAGCCCAAAGTCCCGGTACATGCGGTCGTGACGGCTAAATAGCTGCGCCAAATAGTAGATCACTTTGAGGGAACTCAGCCCGGATTGTG
>NZ_JBKFSQ010000072.1:0-4278 GCF_046569525.1 Salmonella sp. 741265055_HSA
TTCGCCTCCCCAGCGCATCGTAGCCGTAGTGCGTCTCCGTGTTGCCGCTGATGACCCGCGTCAGCTGCCCCTGCGCGTTCCACTCCAGTTGCTGGTCGCGCCGCGTGGTCAGCTCGCCCCACTCGTTATAGCCGTAACGGTCACGACCACAGCCCGGCAGCCGGTTGCTCATCACCGGACCCTGCCCTTCGTTATCCAGCAGGTTGCCCGCCTTATCGTAATAATAACGGTCATGGTCATACATCTGACCTGAGCGCCCGGTCAGGTAACCGCTTCTGTCATAGCTGTACACCACGCTGCCACGCAGGCTGTCGTCAATCGTGCCCACCTCGCCGTGGTTGTTCCAGTAATAGTCCCTCGACGTCACGCAGCCCTGCCGCGCCGGGCGCTGGCCGGGAAGAACAGGGGCGCTGCCGGGCGCCAGACTGCGCTGCCAGCTCAGCAGCCCGTCATCGTCATAGCCGCTGTACGTCGTAAGCTGCCCCTGCGTGCGCATTATCTGACGGTGCAGGCTGTCGCGCTCATACTCACTCACCGTCAGGCCGTCCAGCGCCGTCTGTAACAGATGCCCGCTCCCGTAATACAGATGCGTCAGGTGCTGCCCGTCCGGCAGCGTGATGTCCGTCGGGTTGCCCAGCGCGTCGCGCTGATAACGTATGCTGCCGTTCCCCGCGTGCTCCGCCGTCAGCCAGCCGCTGCGGTCATACTCAAAACGCACCGTGTCGGCCTGCATCCGGTGCTGCTGTTGCCCCGCCTCCGTGGGCGTGAGCGTCACTGCCGTTATCTGGTCCAGCCGGTTGTAGCTGAACGTCCGCTGGCCGTGTTCATTCTCCGTCCGTAACAGACGGCCCAGCGCATCCCGCTGCTGCGTCTCCCGCCGCACGCCGCCCTGCGTGCCCGTGGTCTGTATCGCCGTCAGATAACCGCTGTCGTCCAGGATAAAAGTACGGCTCAGTCCGTCCGGGCGCACCTCACGCACCAGCCTGCCGTCCGCATCGTGACTGAACCGGTACTGCGCCCCGTTGCCGTTGGTCAGCGCTGCCACCCGGCCTTCCGGCGTGTACTGCCAGCGCGTCTCGCGCTTCTCCTCATCCGTGTGCGCCGCCAGCAGACCGCGCGGCGTATACCGCCAGCTCTCCACGCTCCCCGTGATACGCCGGTGGCTGCTCATCAGCCCCAGCGCATTCCAGGTATACCTGTCCTGCTGTTTCCCCGGTGAGTTCACCGTCTCCGGCAACCCAAGTCGGTTGTAGCTGATGCGTACCACCTTCCCTTCCGCGTCCGTCACCCGCGTCAGGTTGCCGTCCTCATCGTGGTCATATCCTGTGCTGCGCCCTGAACAGTCGGTGTACAGCGTCATCTGCCCCCGGCTGTCGAACGCCGTCACCACCGTGCCGCCCGCCGCATCCGTCCGGCTGCACATCTGCCCCTGTTCATCGTAAGCGTACTGCGTCACCCGCCCTTCCGGGTCCGTCTCCTGCACTGGCTGGCCGTGGGCGTTGTACTGCGTTTTCCAGACAGCGTCATCGTCCAGCGCCGTGCGCGTGATTTCGTCGAACTCGCCGTTCCACTGCGTCTGCGTCACCCGGCCTTCCGGATCTGTCGTCTTCACCACCCGGTTCTGGATGTCATATTCATACGCCACCGTGCGACCGCCGGGCAGCTCAATGTTGACAGGGAAGTGGTCTTCGTTGTACGTGAAGCGGTACATTCCACCGCCCGGCGTCCGGTGCGCGGTGATATACGTCTCCCTGTCGTACCACCACTGCCATGACTCCCCCTGCCTGCCGGTGACGGTGGTGGTGCCTGCGGCAAAATCATAGTCAAAGCGGTAATGTTCACCGTCACTGGTGTCGTGCTCCGTCACGCGCGGCGCGCCGTCGAGTTCCTGCCAGCGGTAGCGGCAGGTGAACCCCGCCGCATTGCTGTGCGCCGTCATCAGCCCGTTTTCATAAGCAAACTGCCGCACCTGCGTTCCCGCCCGGTTCACCACGCCGGTCAGTTGACCGTTATCGTCATACCGGTACTCCACCAGATTGCCACGGGTGCCGCCCTGCACCAGTTCAATTCGCGACAGCCGCTCCCCTGCCGGGGTCTGTGTGCGGTGCAGTAACAGGTGATGCCCGCTGCTGGAGGCTATCCGTACCAGTCTGCCTCCTTCGTGCCCGAAGACAATGCGCTGGCGGTGCGGCGTCTCCATAAACAGCAGGTATGCCATGCCGTCACTGTCAAAATCACCAAATACGTAATAGCTGCGATCGGTGTAATGCAGCACGTAACGCCCGTCATGCAGGCGGCTGAGGTATAACTGTTCTTTCGGGTCAAATATCTGGTGGCCGGGCGTCAGCATCGTTTTCGGGTAACGCAGTTCCCGCCCCTGTACGCCGGTCAGCGTGATGTGTTCATCGTCCTCGCGCAGGCTGGTTTCCCAGTTCAGCCGCCAGCCCCGTCCCAACAGTCCCACGGTTTCCAGGTGGCTGGCGTAAAAACGCGAGCAGGTGACCGGCAGGCGACCGGGCAGGGTGAAGTCCGTTTCCGGCAGCAGGATTTTCTGCCCGGTGGTCACATCCACCGGATTGCTGAACAGCCCGCTGATAACCTCACCCACGGCCATCCCGACAAGCTCCCCGCCGATAAACTTAGCGGCACATTTAGTGCCAAATTTCGTCCCCAGCTTTGCCGCTTGCCGCCACGCCCCGGCCAGCCCGCCGAGCAGACTCGCCACGACAAACAATACATCCACCACCTTGCGCAGCCAGTCCGGAATTTCAGAACTGATTTCCAGTACCGTCTGTGTGCCGCCGCCGAGAAACACATTCGGCGAACCGTCTTCAATCACCGCGTCGCATTCGGTGTGGTCATCCTTACGGGCGGCAGGCTGGCTGTTAATGTAGATATTTTCCGACCCCTGGGCGATGCGTTTTTCTGCGATATGGTTATCGCATTTCACCGTACTCAGTACCGCGCGCGCCGCCGGGCGACTGTTGGTGCTGACATTCTCCGAACCGGTGAGGATTTTTCCTGCCGTGTGGTGGATGGAGCGCCCGATGGCCTCGCCCAGTTGCAATACCCCGGAGGCTATTTGATCGGCCATAAAACCCAGAATCAGCCCGGCAAGAAAACCGCAGCTAAAGAAGGCAAAGGCGGCAAGCGCGATAATGGCGATGCCGATGATAGCGCCGATAAGAAACCCGGCGAGCGCGCTGGTGTGGTAGATAGGGTCATCCACACGGGCTGCTTCATACATGGTCACACCTCCGTGTGATTATTCGTTTTTATCCGGCTGAAAGCCTGCCAGCCAGGTGTTCCAGAGCAGGTCTGCTTTATCATCAAAAGGACGGGGACTGGTCAGGGTGAAGACCAGTACCTTGCCAGGGGTTGCAATAAACCCGGCCTGACGCTGGTACACTTCCGTTTTCCCGGATTTATGGGTGGCGGCAATTTGTTCCCCCATAAGGGCATCATTGCCCGTTCCTGCCTGTGCAGGCGCTCGCGACAATACCCGGTGCTGACCGAGATTTTTTTTCATCAGTGCAATCTGGCGGTCAATATAGGCGGGCAGGTCTTCATCAGGTTTTAGCGTATCGCGGGAAATATTCAGGCCGGGCGATGTTCGTTCATTGCCCTCCAGGATAAAAATATTGACGCTGCGATCCGTAAATGTTTCAGGCAGGACAAAACACCCTTCCTGTATGCGGTATGGTCGATCCATGAGAACTCCAGGTTTAATTCAGATCACTCAGAGGTGGGAAGGGGGGCAATATCATCGGCGGTTACGGCTGTGCCGCCATCCGGGTTCATATCAATACCTTTACCAATCAGTTGCATGACATCGCTGGTATGTAACATCAGTTGCTTGCCACAAAACTCAATGGAGCCGTCCTTATGTAAAACAAGCGCCGCATTGCCGCAGCGAAGCGTGAATTGATCGCCAACATCTAAACGATAAGTGGTGCCGATATTGATCGTCTGCGCCAGTTTTACGGAAAGGCCGTCATTCTTCGTTACCGTGGTGTTTCTGTCCTCACCAATACTGTTGGTTTCATTTTTAATAATGGTTTTAGTGCGATCCACCATTACCGTATGTGTTTCATTATTCTTCACCGTGGTGTTGAGATCTTTTTCCGCGTGGAACTTCACTTCCTCCGCGCCGGTTTTATCATCAAAACGCAGCATGTTGCCGTTCGCTGGCCCGCCATACAGTGAGTGGCTGAAGATCCCGCTCTGCGACGCCATTCCCGGCAGTCCCCACGGCGGCATGGTGTCCTGGTTGTAGGT
>NZ_JBKFSQ010000073.1:0-4028 GCF_046569525.1 Salmonella sp. 741265055_HSA
ACTGTGTCAGCCTCGCCGCGCCGTCATAGTCGCAGACAATGCGCTGCCCGCCTGCATCCTCCACCTCGCGCAGCAGGTCGAATGCCCCGTGGCGGTAGCGCGTGGTCTGGCCCATCGCGCCGGTGTGGACGGCGATTTTACCCTCGCCGTCGTAGCGGAACGTCTCTGCGCCGCCGTCTGCCCGGATAACCGCGCTGACTTTCTCATGCGGGTTGCTCTCTCCCGGACGGTACTGCCAGTACGTGCTGCGCCCTTCCACATCCGTCACGCCCGTCAGCCGCAGCCAGCGGTCTTCCGCATAATGCGTCGTCCGGCCTGCCGCATCGGTATGCGCCGTCAGGCTGCCCTGCGCGTTATAAGCCCACTGTTCGCGACTGCCGTCCGGGTAAATGACCTCCTTTATCTGGCCATCTTCGGTGTAACGGTACTGCCATTTCTGGTCATTCACTTCCCGGTGAACCAGGTTGCCTTCGCTGTTATAGCGGTATGCCGCCGTGGTGCGGTGGTCCCGGTAAGCCGTTATCTGCCCGAACGCATCCCGCTGCCATTCCCGCTTGCGCCCGTCGGCATCCGTTTCGCTCAGGATGCGTCCGGCATAATCGCGTTTAATCTGTGTGACACGCCCGCCCGGCTGCCGGATGCTCACCGGATGGTCATATTCATCGCGCACCCATTCCGTGATGCGCCCCAGCGGGTCACGCTGTTTTATCAGCAGCCATGTTTCATCAAACCACAGTGTGGTGGTGGCTCCCGTCGCATCGGTGTACTCCGTTTTATGCTCTGCCGGGAAGTAGCGGAAGGTGTCGTTATACAGCCCCTCTTCGGTACCCGTCGCCACCACCCGCCCTTCATCGTCGTAGCGCAGGTGGAAATGCGTCGGGCCGTTGTCGCGCCAGGAATTCAGCCAGCCCTGTTCGGTGTACGTGTAATGCAGCGTGCCGTTAAACCGTGTCTGCGCATCACGCAGCCACCACTCATCGCCGTGGTGAGTGTAGTCATAACGAACCAGCTCACTGCCGTCCGCCTCGTCGCTGACGCGGTAAATCAGTCCTTCCGGGCCACACATCACCCGCAGGCGCAGGCCGCCGCTGTGTTCGACGTTTGTCAGATGGCCCACGCCGTTATAGAGAAAGCGGATTTCGTTGCGGTTACGGTCTTTGATAGCGGACAAACGCAGGCGGCGTGCGCCGGGGGAAACGGGTGTGAAGATATAGCCCTGCTGCGTATGCTCATCGAAGATGACGGCCCGCCTGCGGTTACCCGTCAGGCGGTAGTGCGGCACCAGCAGGTTGCGGCAGTTGTATGGCTCCTGCACCGTGGAATAGGCCGGACATAAACCCTCAGCATCAAAATAGGTGACATTCTGCCCGTCGCTGTCGAATTCCAGGTACTGTGACCAGTTACACAGCCAGCGAGTGCCCAGAAAGCCGCTCACGGTATGGCGGCCAGTGTAGGCGCGTTTCAGCGTTAACGGCAGGATATGGGGCCAGTGGAAATCAGTACGGTAGTCCAGATATTCGCCTGTTCCCGCGTCCACCGGGTCGCTGAATCCCTGGCTGATACGCTCATTGGCTGCCCGGTTTAACTGTTTTGCGCCCCACAGAGCTGTCAGAACCTCTAAACCGGACACGACAGATTGTTCTGTAACAGACATATCCGCATTAATCGGCCCGTACTGCCCGGTAGTCTTATCCGCCGTGATGGTTTTACACCCGTCCTGAATCACTGCCGAACAGGTGATTTTATGCCCCTTACGTGCGAGCGGCAGACTGTTTACAGAAATGATTTTGCTGCCCTCAGCTATCTGCGGCAGCGGTTCGCCCGGATCGTCGCTGCAAATCACTGGATCGGTTACCCGTGCCACTGCTTTTCCTTCAAAAGTGACATTGGGCGAACCTTCATGAATTTCTCCGGTATCAGAGGCCCAGCGGGAACCAATGGCCATCGCGGCACCGCCGACAAATCCCCCCGCCAGCCCTCCGGCTCCGGCAGCAACAGTGGCAGCGAGTACCCCCAGCGCAGCCCCTCCCGTCGCAACGACCAGTGCACCAACCGCAATCCCTACAATAAGTCCGCCAATCAACCCACCAATTGCGCCCAGAAAGGAATTGTTATGAACAATATGATGTCCCACACACGCCGGTATATCTGTGGGGCCAGAAACTGCGTGATCTTTACCCCAGGTATCCATAAACCAGTCACCCGCTTTGGTACCCAGCCATCCCCCCAGCATCCCTCCCGCCAGTCCGGCAACCAGCGGGCCGCCAAATCCAGCAACGGCTTTGGCTATTCCGGCTGCACAGGTTTTGGCCGCTGCTGCTGCCAGCCCTACTTTTGCCGTTGCCCCCACCATACTGACGACCGTGATTCCGACACTGGCAACATGCCCTGTGGTGGCGATGTTTTCTACTGTTTCGGCATTACTGTCCCGCTGGTTCAGTTCCGCCAGCTTTTCCTGCGCGCTTTTTTCCGTCATCCGTTCGTCCTTACCACTGCGTCCGCCGGGTTATTTGTCCTGCGGCATCCCAAAACGAAAATGCAACAATGTCCCCCGCATCGTTTTACGATCTTCCTCTGCCAGCGCCTGCGTTGAGGAATAGGTCAGCGTCAGCACCTGACGACCGTTAAGTATCACCAGCAGTAGCTGTTGTATCGTTATTCCGTTGTTGTTCCAGCTAAACTCCCAGTATTCCGCCGGACGCTCTTCCACATGGCAGGGTTCTTCCACCGTGAATGTCATCGCCTTCAGCTCAGTACGGAATTTCTTCTTCTGTACCGCCAGATAATCACTGAACTCCGCCCCTTCCGGCAGCATTTCACGCGTGACCACCAGGTTTGCGCCTGCAATGTCGCTCAGCACCGGTGTCAGAATGTTCATCGTGTTATCCTGCCAGTTTCCGGGCAGGGAAAAATGTCCTTCATTAATAAGGTATTGCATGGAGATAAATCCTATTGAATGCTGCTATTTTTACTGTGGATTGAGTGCCAGATGGGTGGGGCCGTTCAATGTGATGGTGCCGTCTGAATTCATGGTGAGTGAGCTTTTACCTACAGTTAGCGTAATCTGTGTTTTTGCCGTCAGATGAATAGCCCCGGAAATGGATGTAATAGAGATATCTTTTTCAACCGTTTCAGTACTGGTGCCAGTTTTTACCGTTACCTCCCGTATCCCTTTCTCCACAGTCAGGAGCTGATCCCCTTCCGTCACCTTGACATTGCGGTTTCCCTTAATCGTCTCAGTATGCTTACCCAAAACATCTTCCGTGCGGTCGATATGTATTTTCGTGGTTTCGTTATGGATGATGGTTTTCGTCCGGTCAGCATTTACCGTATGCGTTTCATTATTCTTCACCGTGGTGTTGAGATCTTTTTCCGCGTGGAACTTCACTTCCTCCGCGCCGGTTTTATCATCAAAACGCAGCATGTTGCCGTTCGCTGGCCCGCCATACAGTGAGTGGCTGAAGATCCCGCTCTGCGACGCCATTCCCGGCAGTCCCCACGGCGGCATGGTGTCCTGGTTGTAGGTGCGCCCCACGATGATCGGCAGATCCGGATCGCCGTTTTTGAAATCCACCAGCACTTCCTGGCCGATACGCGGGATCTGGATCATCCCGAAGCCTTTGCCCGCCCACGGGTAGCTGACGCGTATCCAGCAGGAGCTGTTTTCATCCATTTTGCCGTAACGGTCCCAGCCAAACTGCACCTTTACCCGCCCGTATTGATCGGTCCAGATTTCCTGCCCCGCCGGGCCGGTGACAATGGCGCTCTGCGGGCCTTTAGTGTGGGGTTTGCTCACCGTCCGCTGCGGGCGGAACACCTCACGGGTGGGGTGCAGTTCAAAACGGGTGGAGAAGGTAAAGTGCTGGTCCTGCCCGCTGTGCTGCGCGTTGTCCTGCACAAACAGCGTAGTCTGCGCCAACAGATATTCCTGGTTGAGTTCTGCCGTAGGGTGATTCATCAACGCAAAGGTGTGGCCAGTCATCAGCGTACGGATATTCCCGGCACCGTGAACCCGGCTGCCAGGGCTG
>NZ_JBKFSQ010000074.1:0-3454 GCF_046569525.1 Salmonella sp. 741265055_HSA
TGGGGTGAGTGAGCGTAGCCAACACATAAGCGACTTGAAGTATGAAGGGTATATAAACTGTAAACTGGGCTATGCGTATAATACGAATCTTTCACTCAGAGAAACCTGCTGACAGCGTTAGTACTCCACATAAACGTAATTAATTTTATACTAAATCTCTGTGGTATGGCACAGGCGTTTAGAAGACAGGTCAATTGCGATCTGCTGGCTGGGATTTCGTCGCGCCACTCAAAAATGCACAGAGTTTTTCCCCCGCCGTCAATGGCTCAATGGGCGTTTTTCCGAGGGCGGTCTCAGTCATGACGATGGCAGGACCAATAAGCATGGACCATGCTTCGCTCGCGTCTTGCTCAAGCGATGTGAAGGTAAGGAACAGTGTTTTATCTGAAGGAAAGCGGTGCTGAGTATTAAAAAGTTTTAGCCAGGCGCGGGACTGCCGGTCGGCCTGTGCTGATCGCGTGCCGAAGCGGAGTACTCTTTTTAGTATGGCGATACCCACAATGCCTGGCCCCAGAATAAAGGGACTCCCGACGTTTATGGTGACGCCGACCCCGAGAAAAACGAGGGCGAATGACAGCATGTTATCGACTCTTCTGGTAAGGGTACTGTACAGCTTTTCCAGAGAGTACCGGTAAAGAATTTGATAACTGATTTCATCCTTGCTCATACATCTCCAGATGGTTTTTCGATTACGCTCCGGTATGTTCCCGGAATCCTGACAGATTCTGCAATTATGCCACACTTCCTGGAGGGTATTAATTAGATAGAATATAAATAGCAGACAAATATTTTGAGCTTTTAGTCGATATCGCTTTGAAAATCATTTCTCCTACTCCAGGAGATGCTGTTGCCGAGAATCGTGTCAAACGTTGCCGCGTCGGTTGGGCTGCACAGGGTAACTCTCGCAGTCAGACTCTCATTATGGTCTCTAAATGGATAACCCGCAGTCGTAACACGCCGGATGTCACGACTGACTTTATTATTACCCTGGCTTGTTAAAGCGGCATGACCACATTTTCTATATATAATAATTTGTTGTCTTTCGACCAGTATTGTCGAGTTTTTTGGTTTAATTCAACAATCCATTTAAAAACGCCTGCTGTTGCCAGATCAGTACAGTACTTTTCATAGGAATGCTCCCTCGAAAAGTGTTTAGCTGAAGTCAATTTTATTAATTCCGTATTCGGTGTTGAATTGACTTTAATCAGCTTTCTATTGCTTTTAATGGAAATGAAGTGGCCTGCATGAGTGATAATTTTCACATTACCGGTAGCAACAAAATAGATGTAATAAGCGATATTATTATATTCCAGATCGATTAGAAATGCGTTGAAATTTGCATCCTTTCTGACGCGCTCGAAAAAGTGGTTAAGCATAAGCTGTAATTCCATTTGTTAATCTATTGTAAGTTATAATGTTGTGTGTTGTGTTAGAGTATTGTTGCTTAAAAGCAGCTATACAAAGATGTTACCTAAAAGCAATAATAATCGTCTGGTATCATATAGTTTACGTTATGATTGGGATAGTGTTGCAATTGTTACTGATTATTTCTTGTAGAGCGCTTTTTGACCACTAATAGATGAGTCAATCCATTTCATTTGTAGTTTTTCTGAACGCCATGAAAAGTCATAATATATAAAAATCAGTTAATTAATTGATGTTTAGATAAGGATTACAGTGGCGGAGAGGTTTGGCGTGGCGACGTTATAGGTTTTGAAAACGCGGCTAACTCGCTGGCAGGATAATTGACAGTCAGCGTTTGAATGGGGGCAAAATTGTAACAACATCAGCATAAATAATAATATTCATGAATGTTTTGTGTGACGCAGCAGTTGAATTGAAGGGATGTTTTACCTGTTCAGGATTGTCCCGATAAAAATGTTCCTCGATAAAAGTCGATCACCTTGCGCCGAAAAAAAACAGGCTAAGTGACAGAAGAACAAAATTCATCAGGAAAATAAAATTTATAAAGATCAATGAGTAAAAATGGTTGTGGAGAAGGTGGCTATTTTTTGAAAGCAAGAAATATAAACAAAGTGTAGCTATGCATAGGTATCCAAAAGGAGAACTACCGTGACTAACATAACACTATCCACCCAGCCCTACAGAATCCATAGAAGTGACGTTGAACCAGTAAAAGAAAAAACAACGGAGAAGGACATTTTTGCAAAAAGTATTACTGCCGTTAGAAATAGCTTTATCAGCTTGTCGACGAGTCTGTCAGATCGCTTGAGCCTGCATCTGCAAACAGACATACCGACTAGCCATTTTCATCGTGGGAGCGCCTCTGAGGGTAGGGCAGTATTAACCAGTAAAACTGTTAAAGATTTTATGCTGCAAAAGCTCAATAGCCTGGATATCAAAGGTAATGCGAGTAAAGATCCGGCCTATGCTCGTCAGACATGCGAAGCGATGTTATCAGCCGTGTACAGTAATAATAAAGATCACTGTTGTAAATTACTCATCAGTAAAGGGGTCAGTATTACCCCCTTTCTGAAAGAGATAGGAGAGGCTGCGCAGAATGCGGGGCTACCTGGGGAGATAAAAAACGGCGTATTTACTCCAGGTGGGGCAGGGGCGAATCCTTTTGTCGTCCCCCTTATTGCTTCAGCGAGCATTAAATATCCGCATATGTTTATAAATCATAATCAGCAGGTGTCTTTTAAAGCGTATGCTGAGAAAATCGTTATGAAAGAGGTTACGCCGCTGTTTAATAAGGGGACGATGCCGACGCCACAACAATTTCAGCTAACTATAGAAAATATCGCGAATAAGTATCTTCAGAATGCCTCCTGAAGATAGCAAACACAATACTGCTATTAACCATATGAATTAATAGCAGATTTTCTGAAACTATATATTCATTTTTATGGCGACGCTTTTAACAAAACGTCGTCATATTTATTTTAATATAAAAATCAAATGGATACCCTTAAAACTTAAAATAATTGTTATTACTCTAAATACCGGCATAACCAGACAGCTTTTTTGTAACGCCGCGTGTTGTTAAGTCTATGATATCCGCGCACGGATGATGTCTCGATAAGGATTAATGGTCTGTTAACTGTCAGGAGAGGTTATGCCGCCTTTAAAAAAAATTGTGCTGCTCCTGTTTGTGGGGGCGATGGTCGCCACGGTAATTACACCCGCATTGGCGCTGGTTTGCCTTGAGGATCACTCCGCTAAAGAGTGTGCTATATCGTGTGCTGAGGTGATGTGGTTTATGTTTCCGATATGTTTTTAAGGAGGGATAATATTGAATGTGAACAGGCGATAGTGAGTAGCTCGCTGCGCCAGGGGATAACACTCCCCTGGCGCAGCCAGTTATATTTTATTGCGATGATAACAAAGCATTTACTCGCTACTGATGAAATTTGCTATTTACAACAGTGTACGTTTACTAAGAGCCTATCCCATTAGGGCTATTTTACTTGCCATTTTGGACCTGGGCAGT
>NZ_JBKFSQ010000075.1:0-3307 GCF_046569525.1 Salmonella sp. 741265055_HSA
CCACTTTGTCGGATACATCAGATTATGACCAGACGGTTCGCGCTGTACGCTTACGTTTGTTCCGGTATAGCCCGCAGGTAATAGCCCTTCATTAATTAACGTCTGGTAAGTGATTTCACACCCATTAGCCGTACAGGTTCTTGGTCCCGGATCGCTGCTCTGATTGTTGGTGGATGACAACGTTGAAACCTTGTCGTATCGGATACTGATATAACGGTTAACTGCCTCACCAAGCTGTTTTATTTGTGTTCCGACGTTTTCAGCCATAACCGTTTCCTGATCTTTTTTCATATCCTGAAACTTCATAAAAGCAATAAGAGTGCCAATACCTAAAACGATAGAGACCTCCAGTAAGGTAAATCCTTTTTTCTTTAACATAATTATCTCTCCCATTCAAAAAATAACCAAGAAGGGCAAGTGCCCTCTTCATTAAATAGATGTGAATACTAATGTGTTGCTTGTAGCGTTATTACATGCTGAAGCCGTAGCCGCCACATCCAGCATTCCACCTGCGGCTTTAACAACTTTGGATCCAACCGTAGTAATGTAAAAATTACCTGCTGCTGCGGTCGCAATCTTCACACACTCCGCTGCTGGCACATTATCGTATGTGATGGTAAAAGAAGAACCAGCCGCTGATGATGGTCCTGTAGCCGCAGCAGCGAGTGCCACATTACCCTTGAAGGCATTGATAGGTTTAGCTGTATTACCTGTTCCACTTAACATATTGTCAGGGAAGATTTTGGCCTGAACAGCTACGATATTCGTTAGCCCGGTAAAACTTGATGCTGACGTATAGAGTGCTTTGACACCTGCCTGTATGGTGGCAATGTTATTACTTTCGGCCTGAGCTCTTTGTGAAGCCTGAACCTTGGGATACACAATAAAAGCCGCTACCACTAACGCGGCAATAATCCCCAGAACAAGTAATAATTCGAGTAATGAGAAACCTTTCTTGCTTTTTCTTTTATTATTTAATAAAACCATTATTATCTCCTTTTTATTTTAATGATACCTCCTGTTATAACGCTTATCTCATATCTGGCAATAGATGGCGTAAGATATATTTAACTCTATCTGATAGACGGATGAATTGAAAAAGGCAAAGATCGCTCTTTGCCTTTTGGGAGATTTAAAAACAACTTTGTTTATCACACTTTCATCGTTATTACTTTCTCATGGGATATTAATCATATCTGATGAAAAAGTAATAATGACGCTTACAACATAAAAATTAACATTTACTGGTCGAACAGAACGCATGAGTTAAAAGGAAAAAATAGTATTAACAAAAGGATTATTTAGCGTTCTGTTCTTTTATATAGATAACAGATATTAATTAGATATCAACCCCTGTCATGAAATTTATTTAATCTTTTTATTTCTGTCTTCCATCCATTTGCGCAAGAAACCATCTCCCTGATTTTATATATTTTATTCTTTCAATATCATTCAACTCAGATGCTGAAAGTAAAATACCCATAACAAGTTCCTTATCCACCTGTTCGACACCACAACTCATAGCCTTAGCCACTTCCGCCCCAAGAATAATCTTGAGCCTTGTTTCAACTTTCTTTTGTTCTGATTTCTCCATTGATTTAAGACGGTTAAGTTCAAGTTGAGCAAATGCTACTTTCTGCTTTAATGTTTTTTCTGTTCTTGATCTTTTACTTTCATTATCCATAGTTATTACCTCTTATTGTTTATACGTATTTAATTATCACAAAGATAAATAACGTCAAATTTACACCATTTTGTCAGAAGAAATAAATTTGGAGCATACATAAATAAAATTATGCAACGCATGTGATAGTATTTACTAACCAAAAACATCTGACACTCTCCGCGTTACTTATTTTTATGCATTTGTGTTTTTATTTTCACCTGTCAATTTTAAACTCTATTTTTCAATCTCAACCTGTGAATTGTGCAACACATAACACTCTCTGTTTTATCTGCTATTTCCATCAAATTTATCGGCCCCGCCTTACGGCGGGAACAATTAATACTTCTTTTGCCCTTACGGGCCTTTTCTTTACTATTTTGTCCTTCAGACGTGAAACCTACACCTTTAATCCAGATTGCGCCGCTTAATCCGGCGTATTGTTTTACAACATTCAATATATTTCGTATTAATTAACTAAGGGGGGAGTTTTTACATTGGCTTATTTTTTAAAGACAATGCCCACCTATACACTGCTACGCAGTGTGTGGGGTCTACCGACGGTTGCTGCCGCAGGCTAAAAGCAAAACCAAGGTCAACGTCAACCCCGAAGTTTTTCTTACGAAAAACTAACAGCATTACTTTTATTTGAGGTTAATTTATTAATGGCGATTTTTCATCTGGATTTTAAAATTGTGAAACGAAGCGAGGGCATGACTTCCGTTGCGAAAGCTGCCTACCATGCCCGTACACGTATTACAGATGATCGCATTGGACAGGTTTTCGATTTCAGCCACAGAACAGATCTACATGGTCATATTATATTAGCACCTTTTTCCGCCCCTGCTCATATTGTTGAAAGCTCGTCAGCACTCTGGAATGAAGTTGAAAGAGTGGAACGTCAGAATAACGGACAAACAGCCCGTTATTTTGATGTCGCTATCCCTGTAGAACTCAACAATGATGACAAGAAAAAATTAGTTGCCGAATACTGCCAGAAGAACTTTGTCGATAAAGGAATGATTGCTGATATCGTTTTCCACGATTTAGATGGTAAGAATCCCCATGCTCACGTTATGTTAACCCTGAAAACTATCACCGCTGCTGGCTTTGGTAAAAAAGACAGAAGCTGGAATGATAAGAAGATGGTTGTTCAGTGGCGTGAGTCGTGGGCTACGATGTCAAACAGCTACCTTGAGACCGCAGGCAGTGAAGAACGTATCGATCACCGTTCTCTCAGGTCGCAATGTGCTGATGCTCTTAACCAAGCAGAAGAAGCATTCAGCGCTGAAGAGAAAGCATTCTGGCTTGCCAAAGCAACCGAAACAAACCGTCCAGCAATGCAGCGTGTTCATCGTGCCAAGTGGAATGACACCGAGTCACAAGAACAGCGAGCTGCAGAACAAGCTTTACGTGATCAGCAACTAAAGGAAGCGAAGAAGGTCTACAACACATTCAGTGAGCTACCACTAGAGATCGTTGTTGATGTCAGAAGCTTTACGATTACACATCTTGCTGAACCAGAAGAAATCGTGATCCCTGACTACCCGACAACAAAAGAACCGCAGTCGGTTATGACGACACCAGCCATAAGCAGAAGACCAGCAGCAAAGTCTTACCGAGATCCTAATAAGGTCAGCAAAG
>NZ_JBKFSQ010000076.1:0-3284 GCF_046569525.1 Salmonella sp. 741265055_HSA
ACAAATCCTTGATATAGAAAATCACAACATTTTCACACAACATCTAAGCGCAATTTAAATCATCAAGCACTCTAATTACAAACAAAACAACACACAATACATCAAAAAAACCATGTAAAACAAAAAAATAGATATGCTTTAAGATCATCTTTCAATGCCACCGATACAATATCAAACTTCAGTATCGGCGGCATTAACTTCAATTGTTTAGCATCGAAACTATTTCGCCCGTTTTCACATTAACACGCGCTGCAATTGTTTGCTTCACTACACCACCATAAGCATTAGTGCCGCGAAACGTTGTTTTTACAACGGCATGCGGGTCTTTATTCAAAATCAGATGGTAGACCGTTGAAACATGCTTATAAGAGGAATCATCATTCATGCTGGCTTTTATCAGCTTCTCTAACGGGCGATAAGAGCCATCCCAACCACTAAAATTACCCTGAAATGCGTCAAGGTTGATTTTATTATTTATGGATTGTGGATCCTTCTCGAAGTCGTTAAAACACCACCCCAACACATCACCGATCTTTAACGCATCATCTTTCGTAAAAGTGTACTCACTCATACAGGCATAAAAAGCATCAGCAGAGCTTACCGGTACACCTTTGAAGCCAACATAACCTTTAACGATATTGTGCCGGGTTTCTTTTGGCTCATTGCGATATTCTTTGAGGGTCTTATCTGCGTACTCAAAGGTTGGCGTAGTCGGTTCCGCTTTAACCTCCGGCACGTCAGCTTTTGCCACAGTCTGACTTTTTTCAGTCGGCCATAAGATTGAGCCAATAACACCCAGCGCCAGACAGCCACCGAGATAAACCGCACTGGAGCGCTTACGGTTCGGCATTCGAACCAGCGACGGCTTGATTAACCCCACGATAAAAGCAATAAAGAGAGCCAGAGATAAAAATGCTATTACGGTATCCATGATTTTCCTTTGTGTGTAATCCCCATACAAAACAACCCCATGCTATCAAACATGGGGTCGAGGGTTGCACATTTTTCAGGGATTAACGCCAGCTCTCATCTTCCCACACTTCCTTAAGGATGCTATCCAGCGCTTCGCGGTCTGAATCTTTATCGAATCCCATCAGCTCGACACCGGTCATCGATCCCTTTTTAACAGTAACGCGCGTTGAGGGGAAAACAGACTGTATTCGCTTGATCAATTCGCATTGAAAAGCATCAATTACCGGCTGGCCGATTTTTTGGTCTTTATCCAACGTGATATTTACTTTCACCTTGCCCTCCTTTGCAAAGGTTTCATCAACAGGTGGCGCGGAAAAAACAACAGAAAAATTATTATTTTTCATTAGGTTGCCTCTTGCTATCTCCGCGATTAAATTCAATGCAATTTCACGATCTCTTTCCTTACAAGTACCTTCAGCAGTCAGACGCGCAATCATTTCGACCCGCTCAATCATAACGTGCTCGTTTAGCTCTCTATCCACACAACCTCCATTACGAGATACTGTATATACATACAGTAACACGTAATAACAAAAGGTGTGAAGAAAAAATCACAGTTAAACACACTGTATGTACATGATATGGATGAATATTAACGATTATATTTTCGTTGCGAGTTCAGCTAAAGCCGCAACACGATTGAGGATAATCCTAGCCTTAGCCTGATACGATGGTGCTGCGGTAAATATTTCTCCCTTGGCCGTTCCTCTCAACCATTTACCGTTAAAGCAACTTTTACCACCGGCCATCAGGTGCAGGGCTTCGCCCCGGCTGATTGTGATGCCGGTAGTCAGATGTATCTCGTCGATAGTTTTCGCTATAGCTGCGTTTTGCTCATCCGTTCCGTGGATAAATTTTCGCCGCATTGCTGGCTTTTGCTTCCTGAGTCGGTTTGTCAGCTCTCGTTTTTCACGTCGACTTAGGGGCTTAGATAAATCGAGTTCCGGTGGATCGCTTTCGCTTCCCGTACAGTTATTGACAGAACTCCGAGAGGGCGCAGGAGCGCCCTTAACGTCAACGGCCAAATCAACGGCACGCTTCGGCACAATTTTCCACTGCGTGAGCCGGGTTAAAATAGGGGTGCCGGCACCGACAGCAGAATCGTACACGCCACGGATGCAGATGGTTTCCTCACCATATTGGTTAAACTCGGGGCGCGGTTCATACAGCGTGCGCACCTGCAAATCATCGCGACGGACAAACGGGCCTCCCTGCGCATTAACGTAACCAGCCCAGTCACCGGCGTCAGCGGCATCATGGACGGCGGCAAACTCAACGCTCAGACCGTGCGCGGTCTCGGTATCAGCGAGACGACGCAATTCACGGTAGACCGTCACCGGCGCACCGCCGATAAACTGAAACTGACGGATGTGCCAGCGCGCCGCCCATGCTGATACAGCGGGGGCTGTCTCTTTCAGTAGCTCACCGCTTTCGTCATCGGTTTCACCATCGAGAGCATAACCGTCGATGTTTTTAGAAATGTATTTCGCGACATAGCCGGTAGCACTGCCTTTCTCCGGGTCGATAGCCTCAGCATGAAAGCGGGCTTTTTTAGCCTTATCACTTTTAAGTTCGTGGTGGTCTTCCTCCCATGCATAATCGCGGATGATGAGGCGCACGCTCTCGACGTCTTCTGGCAACATGAACATAAGCATGTGCCAGTGCGGCGTTCCGTCGTGATGAGGCTCGGCAACACGTATGCCGAAAATGCGAATTTCTTCCCGATGTAGCTTGGCACGAATGCGCGCCCAAAGGCCGGTTAGGTAGCTCTGCGTGTCCGACGGGCTAGCGCCGTTCCATTTGCTGTTACGGTATCCCGCTTTAGTCGTGGCATGATATTTAGACGGTGCGGTCAGGGTGTAAAACTCCCCGACGTATCCGAGTTCATTGCAGATATTTTCAAACCCACGGATGCGGGTCATCAGCTCGCAGCGGCGTATCGCAGGGTTAGCGACCGAACCGTCGTATTTTTCGATAAGACTGATGCGGTTGCCGTCTTCATCTTCGAGATCCAGACCTTTGAGAAATTCACGAGTGCGGCGCTTTTGTTCACGCCAGTCAGTCACGCAGTTTTTACTCGCATAGGCATGCTTTTTCTTACTGACGTTGCCGACAGCAATTTGCAGATGTTCGCGCCATGCAGCCGCAATGCGACGCAGACGACCACGCCACCACACATCGTTAAACATGCGAGCGATGGCCGGGGCAATTTCATCTTCTCCGACATATTTCTTTGTCACCCTCTCCCAATGCGGAGGGGTAACATTGAATTGCATAGAAATAAAACCGGCGCGCATGTACCAAGTGTACAG
>NZ_JBKFSQ010000077.1:0-3231 GCF_046569525.1 Salmonella sp. 741265055_HSA
TACATCCTTATCTTTTAAGTTGTTTAAACAATCTGAGGTGTTTTATACTGTTCAAAAATAAGCTCACCTGTATCTGTATAAATTTCCACTTTTCCTACTTTCCCATCAGTGCCTTTTATCGAGAAACGAATTAATCTTTCATTATAATATTTTTCTAACAAGTCTGGTCGTTCAGTAAAGTATCTTGATTTTGTGGAGCGATCTTTCAGATAGTCGCAGCTTGAACAAACCTGCTTTTTGAAATCCTTCTCAGATAAACCACTTTCTTTTATCTTTAAAGAAATAAAAGCCTTTAAAGGTCGTTCATATTCCTCTCTTTCTTTTGCTTTGCGTATTTGTTCTTCTTTCTTGCGCTGTTCTTCAATACGGTAAAGTCTGCCTTGTTCTTCCTGCGCTTGTATTATATCCTCTTGGATCATTTTACTGATGATTGAGGCAGGAACAACACTGATACCTTCAGACCACCCCTGATAAGGATTATTATTTTGTATATTTCGGACTGTAGCAGATATTCTGTCTATATCCAGATCTTTATCAAAGGAAACAATACGTTGTCCGTTTTCTTTTGATATGAGCTTAGCCGTGTTTACAGGGGATTCAAGCCCCTTTAATTTGAATGTGGCTACGGCACTGTTGCGACTTCTATAATATAATGCTTGTTTCTTATCTCCAATGTAGCATTCAAGGTAAGAGAAAATCTTAAACTCCTGAATGCCAAATGTTTCCTCAAGCATGGTCATTTGTTCAGCTAATATATTTAGTATATCACTCTTGGATAGTTTTTCGTGGAGCTTAATTTCAAGCGAACCGGGTAGTTTTTTCATTGTTATTTCCTTGTTGTTGTTATTTTATCAGGATACTTTCTGCATATGAGAGTCTGCGTCAACAGAGTTTCTTCTTGCTTCCTCATTTTCCTTTGTTCTTTTATATACTCTTCGTGGTTTATCAATATGTATGCTATTGTTGGTATTAGGAACAGAGTTATTCTTTTTCTTCTTACTGAAAACAAATGCGTCAGTATAGATTTCTTTGGTTTCAGTTTCTAAGGAAAGGGTTCTTCTTTCACTTTTTGACATAGCTGAATAACTTTCTGGATACTGTTCTATTTCTGCGCAAAGATTGCGAGCGTTGCTCAGCTGTTCTTTACGTTTCTGATCCAGTTGATGACTCATTCCTTTAGCGAAAATGTTAGAGTTGATATAGAGATGACCATGATGTTCGACGAGTATTCCTTTCTGTCTGAGTTTTTTAAAAATGTTAGACATATTACCGGAAGCGATATTCAATGCTTTGCACAGAGATGATTGTGAAAGGTTAATCAGATTTCCAAACTCCATATACTCCAAGATATATGTTAATACACGGAATTCATTCTTGGATATGTCAAGATCAGAGAAAACACGAAAGTTGGAAGTAAAAGCAAATACATAAGGTTGTGAAAACGAAATAGCTTTATCTTCCTCAGAAGAAATAACTGTCGTTGATTTTATTTCTTTGTTTTGTAGTAAGCGCCTTGCGATATCAATCTTTTGCTCGGTGGTTAATGATTCGAATAAGTGTAATAGATCAGCGTCGTTTGTATTCATATTATTCTCTCTTATTATTTTTGTTATATGTATTTTAATACTATGCAAAAAAGTGAAAGTCAATAGTAGAACTATAAATAAAATAGAAAGTATATTCTTATGACAATGTTATATGTTAAAAAAACTATGTTCGAACATAGATCTCGCTATGTTCGAACATAGGACGGATCTATGTTTGAACATAGGAGTTTGCTATGTTCGAACATAGGAAAAAAAGTTGCGAAGCCGCTATTTTACTGGTCCGGGACTATGCTT
Source organism: Salmonella sp. 741265055_HSA (assembly GCF_046569525.1). Classification (NCBI taxonomy): domain Bacteria; kingdom Pseudomonadati; phylum Pseudomonadota; class Gammaproteobacteria; order Enterobacterales; family Enterobacteriaceae; genus Salmonella; species Salmonella sp. 741265055_HSA. The sequence goes on from NZ_JBKFSQ010000077.1 coordinate 1,842, forward strand.
ATAATTAAATAATTAGTAAGAAGTTAAGAGAGTCCAGTTTTACTTTTGTGTTATGTTTTAGTGGTTTTACAAGGGATGTTGTATTCCTTAATAACTGCTATCAGCGAAGTGATTGTTTTGTCCAATCACGAAGCGCTGCTTTTTATTGTGAGAGCTTAATTAATATTCCTTTTACTTTATATGCGTCTTCGACGCGATCTTTTTTGGATAAATCCATCATTATCGGAGACAAACTCCTCACAGCCGTGTGATTGTTTTGAACAATCACAAAGTGCTGCTACTAAATGTATAGTTTTCCTATGTGTTTAAGAGCAAATGCTATATGTCAGAGGGAATATGTTATTTTCTAACATAGGATCTGAATTCTAACTTGGTAGAGAGAATGATCTCTATACTGGTTTCTTTGTTTTTCATTGATAAGATATTAATGACTTATAAGTGATCAAGAAAAATAGTTTCAAATCAGTATCTGGGGCGTAGCCGTGCGCCAGCACAAGAGATGTGTTTTCAATAAATAGTTACTAAAATCATCAGGTGAAAATAAATATTAATGAATATAAGTAAACGTATTTTATGAAAGGATAATAAACTGCACAGGAAGCTTGGTAAGACGTTGGGAGCAGGAAGATGACACGTGTAATCATCTTTGTGCTTAAAACGCTTATAACTGACTACAGGCAGTAATTTTATATGAAGAAAATTATTAATGAAAAAAACCATCACTAACAGGAACAAACCCTGTTCAGCAGAGTGATTGTTCGCAACAATCACGAAGTGTTGCTACTAAGTATATAGTTTTTCTATGCGTTTAAGAGCAAATGCTATATGTCAGAGGGAAAATGCATTGTTCAGAACATAGGATCTGAATCCTAACTTGATAGTGAAAATAGATCCAATAATGAGTGGATAGTTTTTTCTCAAATACTACAATCTCGAAGTAAATGAACAAAAGTTAGTGTCAGGGCGTAGCCGTGCGTCAGCACAGAGATAAAGATTTTTTCAAAAAGTAGTTTAAAAATAAGATAAAAAATCATGGTTAAAACATAAATAAATTTGATTATTACACTTGCGATGTAGTATTAAATAGTAATAAATAAAAAGGAAAAACAAAATGAACAATATTAAAATGATAACACTCTTTCATCCCCATGAGAAAACACCATTTCTGATATGTGTCGTAAACAAAGTGGAAGATACCGAACATGGAATAAAACTTACTCTTGAAAACGGCAATGACATTTGCGTAAATAATTTTAGTCATTATCTGTTATCAGAATCTGTAAGTCGTTGCGACAAAGATAGGTTAAAGAATATTTATATTCGCTTGGTTTCAGAACTTACTCTGATGAGTGAAGAAACTATAAAATCGCAGATGTTATAATCTTAATTT
>NZ_JBKFSQ010000078.1:0-3162 GCF_046569525.1 Salmonella sp. 741265055_HSA
TGGAACTGCGCTGCCGCTGACCGTCACGTTATGTGCGCCCGGCCCGCTGGTTGCAAGCGACGCCGCCGCATCCTGGACGGCACTAACTATATCCGATATCCCCGCCGCCTCTGCGGCGGCCTGCGCTGCGGTTACTGCCGCTTTTACCAGCCCTGACGGCTCCGGCAGCGCACCAAACAGCTCCGCCGCTGCCTGTTCTGCCATCTGTTCGACTGCATCAGCAACACCGGTTGCGGCTGAACCTGTGCTCGTATCGCCACTTTCGCCGGTTATTGGCGGCGTGGTGATGACGGGTCCACCATTTCCAGCTGGTTTATTACCCGTAGATACAAAACTCATGATATTTACTCCTTAAATATCGGATTAAAATAAAGCCCCTGGCGGCCAGAAAAAATAAGAAATCGCCTGCCACTGCCCATTTTTATAATGAAAGAAACATGTCAAATTTAAATCCTTATTCAAATTCCAGAATATTTCCTTTATCTGAATTTTTCTGAATTCAGGATTCGTTGAACGATAAGTATTTTCAATGCCAATGGAATACTCTCCGACAAATTTGTAACGAGGATTTATAAAATCACGTGTCGGACGACCATATTTTTAATAAAAAAAGCCTCAGACTCTCCGTTCTTTATATAACTTCTTTGCTCATATACTGGAGGCTGAACCAAAATATCCCCCCCTGTGGTAGCGATTAGCAATAACGACATCAAAGCAAAAAAAACTGTTCATTTTTTTAACTCCGCAAGCGAGAAACTGGCATCAGGAATTATTACATTTAATTGTACAGGAATATCATTCAGATAATGTTCCCGAAGTTCTGTTCCAGTATTCATCACTCCATCAATATCCCAACCATATATATCATTTGCCACTCTTAACTCATTCGATGGAAATCTTTCCCCTTTGGTTAAAGACAAATAATTGGTATCAAAATTCTCAGGTGGTTTTGGCAGGTCATACTCATCTTCAAGATATAAAAGTGTGTGACCTATCTCATGCTCTACTGATGTTCTGAAGCAGAATGAGAATATCTCTTCATTATTATAGCAAACTAGAATACAGCACCGGGTGGCCAAAAAATATAAGAGAACACTCGCCACTGCTCGTCCTTATAATGAAACCAGCATGTCAAGTTCAAATCATCATGGAGATGCCAGAACATTTCTTTAATCGGTACATTGCTATATCTGGGATCCGTTGACCTATAGGTTTTTTCCAGCCCAATATAATACTCACCAACAAACATATAGCGAGGTCTGACAAATTCATGTTCAGGCCTGCCATATTTTTCAACAAAAGAAGCATCAATCTCTCCGCTTTGTATATTATTTTTTTCATAATACTGAGTTGCCTGATCATCTTTTTTTGTTACATTTACCAGCTCGTATTTCATGCCATTTAGCGCAGTGACATAGGGTTGAAGGGGGGGATTAAACATTACGCCATGCATCAGAAAATGAATGAGCAGAATACCTGTTTGTATCATTTATCTACACTCATAACTGTAAAGTAAGTATCAGGGATTATTACATTCAGAAATGTGTTAACATGTTCCAGGTAACGACTTCGAAGCCCAGGGCAAGATTACGAAACCCCGCACCCCGCAAGGACTGACGCGAGGTACTCTCTGTCCATCGCTGCTCTTCTCATCTTTCTTCTCAGTCCTGCTTTGAATTCCTTATTTTCTGTCAAAATATTTACCGCAATATGCCTTATACCAGAAAATAATTCCGCTGCATTTCCTCTTCTTATTCTGCAATCATCTTCGTTCATTGCTACATCCAAACGCCAGTGCAATTTGTTTTCCACGTCCCAATGACTTCTCATCGCACTGGCAAACTTCTCTGCTGTTAAATCCGCTGAGCTTATATAATATCTCACCAATATTTCCGGTTCTTTCTTTCCACTATCTTTCTCCGAACGAAAAGATACTGCCATACATAGTTTTTTTAAATCCTTCCATTCAAATGTAAAATCAATTAACTCATCCGGAACATCACTGACAATATGAAGCCGGGGTTCCTCTCTTCCATGTCCCTTTTCGGTTGTGGCATAACTGTCATACTTCGGATTATTTAATTCTTTTAGCGGGAATTTTTCTTCAAACGCTTTTGTAATCTACCCTGATTACCTTTTACTGAAAATAAATAGTCACCGCCCTGGCTACGGATCTTCTCTGCAATGTCTTTCTGACATCCCATTGCATCTGTCGTTATGATCTTTCCCTTGATATCCAGCATGTTAACTAACTCAGGAATAGCTGTAATCTCATTGGATTTTTCATCTGTTTTTATCTGTCCCAGCACGAGACTATTCATTGTGGAAAACGCACTTATTACATGAATCGCTCCCCGGCGACGGCTTTTATCGTAAGAATGTCGCAGTGTTTTTCCATCAATAGCGATAATATCGCCATCATCTGAAGAGTGGCAATCACGCATCCAGTTAATGAAACATTCATGGAATTTTTTAGGATTAATGCAGGCACCACTCTGGCAATAGTATCATGGACAGGAATACCATATTCAAAGTCACCATATTGCTTTAAGAAATCAAAATGTGCATTGCCAAAATCCTCTATATCCTCCCAACCCTCAGCCCCTGAAATGACAGCACAAATAGTAAGAAGTAAAATATCCGATAATTTATGTTCTACTTTCCATGGTTGCCTGTAATCGGGAATAATTGAGATATGTTCCATTAATTTTTCAAGATTCATAATCTGTTCTCCTTATTTCTCAGGAGATATTTGATCATATACGATACCAGAAGGATAGTTGTACCGGATAAGGATTGGCTTAATTTTTAGACAGAAAATGCGAATTTATTAGTACAAAAAACATACTTTTGATGATCTTGCCCTGCGAACCGACATGACATTTAAATTATATTTATCAGTAATCCTTTTCAAAATCAAGGATTCCACATTAACCTACAGATTGGAGGCATATCCATGATAACAATTATATTGTCAAGAAATCATTTATCTCATTGCTTAAACTCAATCCATCAAGCACGCTCTCACCTGCTTTTGATTTTAATCGATACGTACCATCAACATTTGAAGTAATATTCAATACATCATCCGTATAATTTCTTATATCGATAAATCCATTTTCAATACCATTGAGGTTATATACTTCCGACATTAAATAAGAG
>NZ_JBKFSQ010000079.1:0-3059 GCF_046569525.1 Salmonella sp. 741265055_HSA
ACTCCATCCAGGCTGAAATCACCCAGCGCCTGAACGAAATCGACCGTGTATCCGGTCAGACTCAGTTCAACGGCGTGAAAGTCCTGGCGCAGGACAACACTCTGACCATCCAGGTTGGTGCCAACGACGGTGAAACTATCGATATCGATCTGAAGCAGATCAACTCGCAGACCCTGGGTCTGGATTCACTGAACGTGCAGAAAGCGTATGATGTTTCTGCGACAGACGTTATCAGCTCTACCTATAGTGATGGTACTCAGGCGCTTACGGCACCAACTGCAACTGAGATTAAAGCTGCATTAGGCAACCCGACAGTAACTGGCGATACATTGACTGCCACCGTATCCTTTAAGGATGGTAAATATTATGCCACTGTAGGTGGTTATACCGATGCGGGGGATACTGCCAAAAATGGCAAATATGAAGTTACCGTTGATAGTGCTACAGGGGCTGTATCATTCGGTGCTACCCCAACTAAATCTACTGTTACAGGTGATACCGCTGTTACTAAGGTACAGGTTAATGCTCCTGTAGCAGCAGATGCTGCCACGAAAAAAGCCTTACAAGATGGGGGCGTTTCATCTGCGGATGCAAATGCCGCGACATTGGTCAAAATGTCTTATACCGATAAAAATGGTAAGACAATTGAAGGCGGCTATGCGCTTAAAGCAGGTGATAAGTATTACGCCGCAGATTACGATGAAGCGACAGGAGCAATTAAAGCTAAAACCACAAGTTATACTGCTGATGACGGTACTACCAAAACAGCGGCTAACCAACTGGGTGGCGTAGACGGTAAAACCGAAGTCGTTACTATCGACGGTAAAACCTATAATGCCAGCAAAGCCGCTGGTCATGATTTTAAAGCACAACCAGAGCTGGCAGAAGCAGCCGCTAAAACCACCGAAAACCCGCTGCAGAAAATTGATGCCGCGTTGGCGCAGGTGGATGCGCTACGTTCTGACCTGGGTGCGGTACAGAACCGTTTCAACTCCGCTATCACCAACCTGGGCAATACCGTAAACAACCTGTCTGAAGCGCGTAGCCGTATCGAAGATTCCGACTACGCGACCGAAGTCTCCAACATGTCTCGCGCGCAGATTCTGCAGCAGGCCGGTACTTCCGTTCTGGCGCAGGCTAACCAGGTCCCGCAGAACGTGCTGTCTCTGTTACGTTAATTTATTTCGTTTTATTCAGCCCCGTGAATTCGGGGCTTTTTCATTCAGCATAGATGAATATATCTTTATGGAATGTATGGCTGTAAATGATATTTCCTACGGGCGAGAGGCTGAAATATGGCCGCGGGATTATTCTATGCTTGCTCGTCGAGTTCAATTTCTACGTTTTAATGATATCCCTGTTCGATTGGTGAGTAATAATGCACGGATAATCACAGGCTACATTGCGAAGTTTAATCCGAGGGAAAATTTGATTCTGGCTTCGGATAAACCTAAAGGAAATAAGCGCATTGAAGTTAAATTAGAGTCTCTGGCAATTCTTGAAGAATTATCAGGTAATGACGCTTTTAATCTTTCGCTGGTGCCGGCTGACGAATTTAATCTTCAGCAATATACTCCATCAAGAAGAGATTATTTCTCGATTTGCAATAAGTGCTATAAACAGGGAGTCGGTATCAAAATCTATATGAAGTATGGACAGGTTTTGACTGGCAAAACGACAGGCGTAAATGCGTGTCAGGTTGGTGTGAGGAAACCCAATGGCAATCATATGCAAGTTATGTTTGACTGGGTGAGCAGGATCACGTCTTCGGATTATGCTGAATAACGCATACGGTAATAAAAATTCCGTGAGAAAATATTGATCCTGGAGGAACAGAGACCATTCGACAGCGCATATACCCAAAATAATTCGAGTTGCTTAAAGGCGGCAAGGGAGTGAGTCCCCAGGAGCATAGATAACTATGTGACTGGGGTGAACGAGCGTAGCCAACACATAAGCAACTTGAAGTATGAAGGGTATAGATAGTTTCGCCGCTGCTCGTGCCACTACGGCCAGGACGCTTAAAGCAGCTGACAGAAAAGAATTGATCATTGAGCTTCGCAAAGAAGGTCTGATGAATTTTCGCAAATCCATGGATACCGTAGCCCGAGAGTGTTAGAAATTCTGTGTCATTCCAGTAATATACAAGCAAAAAGGAATGACACATGTCCCAGCCCTTCGATTTCGATAAAGCGCTTAAGGCACTCCAGTCCGGCCAGGCATTAACCGGAAAAGATGGTATCTTAACGCCATTAATCAAACAGTTAACTGAAGCCGCGCTGTCTGCGGAACTCGACTCTCATCTGGCTTCGGATGTGGAAGCCAATCGTAAAAACGGCTCTGGCAAAAAGACCATTAAAGCCCCGACCGGCAGCTTCGAGCTGGCAAGCCCACGCGATCGTAATGGCACTTTTGAACCTCAACTGGTGAAGAAGCATCAGACCACGCTCTCGCTGACAGAAAAGAATTGATCATTAAAGCTTCGCAAAGAAGGTCTGCTGAATCTTCGCAAATCTATGGATACCGTAGCCCAACATCCTGGCGTCTCACGGGCAACTGCTTATCTTTATGCTCGACAGTCTGACTGCGAGCTTTGCCCCAGCCAGGCAGGGCTCTCAGTGAGTGTTCTATTTTCTTTGACTCTCGTATTCCAATTCTTTCGGGAGTTATTGGTGAGACTTTGGGCGTTTTGTCCTGTCACCCACCGCGTCATTTGACTCCAGTGTCCGTAAGGTTCTCTGCAATCCTCACCTGGCGGCAATAGATGTAAAAAAGCCCGCAGTGCTTGTGCTGTGCGGGCTTAGTGAACTTCATTGAACGTCAATGGCTGGCGGAGTCTGAATAAATTACTCAATACTTTAAATATAAAGGATTTTTCCGTATTCAACTTTCAGGTGTGTACCTAAACGTGTACCAATTAAAGGATCTCAGGTTCAGCAACTTTGCTCCAGCGGAGACGGCTAATGGACTTGAATTTTGCTATGCCTAGCTGATTTCGCTCATTTCTAAATAGCTGCGCCAAATAGTAGATCACTTTGAGGGAACTCAGCCCGGATTGT
>NZ_JBKFSQ010000080.1:0-2663 GCF_046569525.1 Salmonella sp. 741265055_HSA
TGGGGACTCACTCCCTTGCCGCCTTTAAGCAACTCGAATTATTTTGGGTATATGCAGCGTCACTATAACAAAGAGAGAAAAGACAGGCAGGTACGTGTTAATAGTAAAGAAGCCTTGTTTTATTGACTGGCGGTGCGGAAGGCGAACCTTCCGCATAGCTCATGCGTTTCAGAAACGGTATCCAACCCCGACGTTGAAGCCGTTTATTTTTGTAGAGGAGATGTTGCTTCCTTCATACCCAACATCGACGACGATATTCTCCAGCGGATTCATCTGTACACCCGCGCCCCAGGCAAATCCCGTCTTCCTTGAGGAAATTTTGTTAGAAAAAGAATCGCCATCCTGAGTGGCATGTTCTTTAAACGTCGCCTTTACCGTGCCGACACCTGCCAGCGCGTATAACGAAAAATTGTTAGACAATCGATAGGCTGGCCCAACCATTAAAGAGCCGTACTTCACCTCGAACTTGTCATGGTAATGGATACCTTCAGGCTCAATAGACCCGGAGTCCTGGCTGTCTCCATATAAGTAACTTAGCGAGGAAATAAAACTTACCGGAGAGTCATCCTCATAACGGTATTTCACATTTACTCCTCGGATATTTTTGAAATTCTGAACTTTACTTTGTGCATACCCCACGGAAAAGGCGTTAGTATCAGCCTGTGCAGCATTTACAACCAAAACGCTTGTAATAATAACTAAAGTGGATAAAATAATCTTTTTCATAACAACTCCCTAATACTACTTCTTATTTACGGTGTGTTTAAACACCTGCAGTACCGATCCGGCATTCAGTTATCGCCACTATGCCGAATCGACATAACCAGGAATAATTCACCGCTATCGCTCCTGATGCGTTTACTTCCTGAAAGATATTTTTACTACCGAAGTTCTCTATCGCTCCTTAAGATAACCGGTTCTACAATGTCATCTAACTTTTATAGATTTGAATGCTAATTTTTCTCACGCATATATATTTAACAGAAACTATAAAGTATTTAGTCACTATAGAACAATCAACTCGCCGCACGACATTTTGATATTTAAAGGAAATTTTCACAACATATTAATAGATTTGACGTCGATCGACTAAAAACATGTCATTAAGTAAACTCGCCATATAAACCAGAACATAACGCATTGTGCTTCAATGCCACCGCAGGCACCGTAAACATATTCACCATGATGCTCAGCACGCATTATTCCCACTCCGATTTAATTTTTTAATATGGCTATCAACTACAACATCTCTTGTTATAAGAATAGAATCAATACCACAATTCCAACATAAATCTCACCTGTGTTGAGAGAGAGTTTACATTCCAGAAAAATAATAACGGACGCAAATATTGAAAACCCGATAAAAAAGTCTATTTCTCTATAAAACCCATTATTATTAAGAATGGTTAACTCTTCGTTGAATAAAAAATGCCAATGACGCTCCATAATTCTGGAGATGAACTTCACAAGTCATTGCGTATAACAGGAGGTGCTATGAAACATCATGCTTTTATGCTTTGCTCATTACTTATTCTTTCATTCCATGTTTTGGCCAGTTCAGGCCATTATCCTGGTTTACAACAGGCATCATGGGAAATTTTTATCTACGATTTTGGTAGTAAAACCCCGCAACCACCTACAAATACCGATAAAAAGCAAGCCAGGCAGATTAGTTCACCGTTCTGCCCGACGACAAAACCCATGATGTCCGCACCAATCAACGACGCCATGAAAGGGAATACTTTCTCCAGAACATAATGTTATTTATCTACCATGGTGCCGAACGACTACTTTTTAGCCATCCGGGAATCTTGATTGCCATCAAATATAGCTGGTATTATTTTTCCTGACGTGTATAGTGCGCCTCGTTATCCCCTTTAAGGAATTTGTTTGTCTCGTAAAATGACAGGAATTGTCAAAACCTTTGATTGTAAGAGCGGTAAAGGTCTCATCACCCCCCCCCGATGGACGCAAAGATGTTCAGGTCCACATTTCAGCATGTCGCCAACACGAAACAGAAGCGCTTATCCCCGGTATACGCGTTGAGTTTTGTCGTATTAATGGCCTCCGCGGACCTACCGCCGCCAACGTTTATCTTTCATAATTCGTCACTCTGCATTTTTTTCAGAAAAATTTAGCGAGTCCGTATACCTCCGCAGTCTGCTATGAGGCTTTGCCTGAAAGGCCGCTGAATGTTTTCAGTGACGGAAATCTAAAGGATTTATTTTGCTAATGACTCCTGTGACCTCTTTTATCATATATCGGGTGACAGTCCCCTTCTCACTTTGTTTAACGTGAAGAAATGTACAGTCGTTTTTCACTGTGATAGCATCTAATATTACAAAAGTATTTAACGCTATATACCCAGCGTCACAGGAGTCGCTGACTGCGTGCATTTAATCGAAGTGTTTATGTGATTCTATCGGAATTATCTCTATTGCCGCCTCAATGCTACGTCATATTCAGTGGGTATAAATCGCCAATATAGTTATAACACTATTTATTTTTAGGGCAATAATTGAATGACTTTGCTTTCAGGAAAAACTACACTGGTTCTCTGCCTCTCCTCTATTTTATGTGGATGTACGACGAACGGCTTACCCGCACCTTATATACCCAAAATAATTCGAGTTGCTTAAAGGCGGCAAGGGAGTGAGTCCCCA
>NZ_JBKFSQ010000081.1:0-2484 GCF_046569525.1 Salmonella sp. 741265055_HSA
CTGCGCGTCGGCGGGATGGTGATGCCCGGCAGCGTCAGGCGCGACCCGGACTCGCTGAAGGTGAACTTCAGCCTCTACGACGCCGAAGGGGCGGTGACGGTGAGCTATGAGGGGATACTGCCGGACCTGTTCCGCGAGGGGCAGGGGGTGGTGGTGCAGGGCACCCTGGAGAAGGGCAACCACGTCCTGGCGCACGAGGTGCTGGCCAAACATGACGAGAACTACACCCCGCCGGAAGTGGAAAAGGCGATGCAGGAAAACCACCGCCGCCCGCAACGCGCTGATAAGGACACCTCATCATGATGCCTGAATACGGCCACGCGCTGCTGTGCCTGGCGCTCGGCGTGGCGCTGCTGCTGTCCGTTTACCCGCTGTGGGGCGTGGCGCGCGGCGACGCGCGGATGATGGCGTCGGCCGGGGTGTTTGCCTGGCTGCTGTTTATCTGCGTGGCGGGCGCGTTTTTCGTGCTGGTACACGCCTTTGTGGTTAACGACTTCACCGTGGCCTATGTCGCCGGCAACTCGAACACGCAGCTGCCGGTGTGGTACCGGGTGGCCGCCACCTGGGGGGCGCACGAGGGCTCGCTGCTGCTGTGGGTGCTGCTGATGAGCGGCTGGACCCTGGCGGTGGCGGTGTTCAGCCGGCCGGTGCCGGCGGATATCGTCGCCCGGGTGCTGGCGGTGATGGGGATGGTCTGCGCCGGTTTTCTGGTGTTCATCCTGTTCACCTCCGGCCCGTTCGCCCGCACGCTGCCGGCCTTTCCGGTGGAGGGGCGCGACCTGAACCCGCTGCTGCAGGACCCGGGGCTGATTTTCCACCCGCCGCTGCTGTACATGGGCTATGTCGGCTTCTCGGTGGCCTTCGCCTTCGCCATCGCCGCGCTGCTGAGCGGGCGTCTGGACAGCGCGTTCACCCGTTTTGCCCGCCCGTGGACGCTGGCGGCGTGGGTGTTCCTGACGCTGGGCATCGTGCTCGGCTCGGCGTGGGCCTACTACGAGCTGGGCTGGGGCGGCTGGTGGTTCTGGGACCCGGTGGAGAACGCCTCCTTTATGCCGTGGCTGGCGGGCACCGCCCTGCTGCACTCGCTGGCGGTCACGGAACAGCGCGCCGGCTTTAAGGCGTGGACGCTGCTGCTGTCCATCTGCGCCTTCTCGCTGTGCCTGCTGGGCACCTTCCTGGTGCGCTCCGGGGTGCTGGTGTCGGTGCACGCCTTCGCCTCCGACCCGGCGCGCGGAATGTTTATCCTCGCCTTTATGGTGCTGGTCACCGGCGGCTCGCTGCTGCTGTTCGCCGTGCGCGGGCACAGGGTGCGTTCGCGGGTGAACAACGCGCTGTGGTCGCGCGAGTCGCTGCTGCTCGGCAACAACGTCCTGCTGATGGCCGCCATGCTGGTGGTGCTGCTGGGCACCCTGCTGCCGCTGGTGCACAAACAGCTGGGGCTGGGCAGCATTTCGGTGGGGGAGCCGTTCTTTAACACCATGTTCACCTGGCTGATGGTCCCCTTTGCCCTGCTGCTGGGGGTGGGGCCGCTGGTGCGCTGGGGCCGGGACCGGCCGCGTAACATCAGGAAACTGCTGTGGGCTGCCGCTGTCACTACCCTGGTGCTGTCGGTACTTTTGCCATGGCTGCTGGAAGATAAAATCATCGCCATGACGGCGGTGGGGATGGCGATGGCCTGCTGGATTGCGGTGCTGGCGGTGGCCGAAGCCGTACAGCGCGTGTCCCGCGGCGCCAGGATTTCCCTCAGCTACCTGGGGATGGTGGCGGCGCACCTCGGGCTGGCGGTGACGATTACCGGCATCGCCTTCAGCCAGAATTACAGCGTGGAGCGTGACGTGCGGATGCGGGCGGGCGACAGCGTGACCATTCACGACTACCGCTTCACCTTCCGGGAGGTGCGGGACATCACCGGCCCCAACTACCGCGGCGGGGTGGCCCTCATCGGGGTGACGCGCCACGGCGAGCCGGAGGCGGTGCTGCACGCGGAGAAACGGCTCTACAACACCAGCCGGATGGTGATGACCGAGGCGGCGATTGACGGCGGGCTGACCCGCGACCTGTACGCCGCGCTCGGGGAGGAGCTGGACAACGGCGCGTGGGCCGTGCGCCTGTACTACAAACCGTTTGTCCGCTGGATATGGGCCGGGGGACTGCTGATGGCGCTGGGCGGGCTGCTGTGCCTGGCGGACCCGCGCTACCGCCGCCGTAAACCCTTGCCGGAGGCCGGATGAAACGCAACGTACTGTTATTACCGCTGCTGATTTTTCTGCTGATTGCCGCGGCGCTGCTGTGGCAGCTGGCGCGCAACGCGCAGGGGGATGACCCGACGGATCTCGAATCGGCGCTGACCGGAAAGCCGGTGCCGGCGTTCCGCCTGGAATCGCTGGAGACGCCGGGTCAGTACTATCAGGCGGAGGTGCTGACGCAGGGGAAACCGGTGCTGCTTAACGTCTGGGCCACCTGGTGCCCGACCTGCCGCGCCGA
>NZ_JBKFSQ010000082.1:0-2288 GCF_046569525.1 Salmonella sp. 741265055_HSA
TAACGAACACCATGATTTTCAAGGTCTCGTGCTAGCTTTCTGACAAATGGTTTGTCATTGTGATTATGGCTTAAAAAAACACTAATACTCATAGATTCCTCAACAAGTAGTTATGTAATGATTTCCTATGACAAAGGATATCACCAAGGCATATCCTTGTGTCTTGAATTAATGAATCTTTTCTAAGTAAACTTAACGGCCTGATCATCCCATAGCGGTTTACATCAATCGTTGTTGGTCATGTATTGATAAAACAAATACTCCGTCCAGTCATCCATTGACGTCCCCCGTTTAGGCCACAGCGCCCCACGTTGATACGCTGCCTCGGCCTTATCTGCCAACTGGTGAGCTAATGTATGTTCAATAATCTTCCCCGCGTAATGTGAACACGGCCTTCAATCCTGATTTTCAGAAGACAACAATTTCAGGATGACAATGCGCTTCTGGCGTATCTTGCTCCTGTCTGACAAAATATTTTTATAAATAAAATCAATTAACTACACGCGCACTGTGATTTTATACAGCAATAACGTTGTTTTTAGTAAAGTTAAGGCTTATAAAGAACATGGTTATCACTGCATGTAGTGATTTTTCTTGATGAAAACACTACATAAGTGATGTTTATGATTTTTTGAGGATTCGTTTCATGAGTAAAAACATAAAACAGACGTCTGAAAATGTGGCTTCTACTGCTGCAAAAACGCTGACTGATCCTAATGCCTCAGCCATCCAGAAAAGCCTTGCTGGTTCTGCGCTTTCTCAACGTGGGACGTCAAACCAGACCAGTGGCAAGATGGAACATAAGGCTTCCTCAGCTCTTGATAACCCACGCTCCAGCGAGTTAACGAAGCAACTTGCAGCCTCTGTTTTGGCACAATCGAACAAAGGGCGTAAGTGATAGGTAGCAGGGAGAATAAAACCTCCCTGTATGTTTTTTATGGCGATTGTTTACTTGCGGGAAGGTGATTATTGTTTCTGAGCAAACTCAAACGGCCTGACCATCCCATCCCGATTCGCATCAAGAAAATCAGCCCACCACTGAAGCATCAGGCGGCGCTGGTCAAGATGTTTGGCCTTATGGGTATAGGCAGCACGAACGCTGTTGCTTTCCTTGTGGCTCATCTGAAGCTCTACAGCATCTTCTGACCATAAACCAGACTCAATTAAGGCACTACACGCCACAGTGCGAAAGCCATGACCGCAGATGTCCTGTGTGGTGTCATAGCCCATCTTACGCAGCGCCTTGTTGATGGTGTTTTCACTCATGGGTTTGAATGAGTCATAACAGCCCGTAAAAATTAACGCCGTGTCATTACCTTCTTCATAGGTAAGCTGGCGGATCTCTTCCAGTATTGTAATAGCCTGCTGGCAGAGGGGAACGAAGTGCTGACGTTTCATTTTTGCGCCACGAGTGGAATGTTTGACATTCTCAATCGCTTCCCGCTGTTCGGGAATGACCCATAACTTACTTTTGAAGTCTATTTCTGACCACCGAGCGAAACGAAGTTCACTGGAACGAATGAAGATCAGCAGATTGAGTTTAATCGCCAGTGTAGTCAGTCCACGCCCTTTGTAGGCATCAATACGTTCGAGCAGTAGCGGGATCTCTTCCAGCTCCAGTGCAGGGCGGTGTTCAGTCTCTGGCTTCTGAACAGCGCCTTCCATATCATAGGCGGGATTATGACGCATAAGCTTTTGCTGGACAGCATGACGGAGGATCGCGGTGATGTATTGCTTAATCCGCATGGCAATTTCAAGGTAGCCAAGTGTTTCCGCTTTTTTGACCGGCACAAGCAGATCACCCGTATCCAGATCTGAAACGTTGCTGTCGCCTATATCCGGGAAGACATAGGTTTCAAGGCGCTTCCAGACAGTATCGGCGTAATCTTCTGACCATTTTGTTTTGGTGGCAAACCAGCTTTTGGCGACGATACGGAACGAACGGGTTTTATCCCGCTTCTCCTGAAGGACTTTTTCATCAGCCTGTTTTTTAGCGTTCGGATCGATTCCCTGAACCAACAGCCTTTTAGCCTCATCACGGCGTTGTCTGGCGTCGGCAAGCGATACAGCAGGGTAAACCCCAATGGAAAACACCTTCTGTTTGCCATCGAAGCGATAGCCTAACTGCCAGTATTTCGAACCGTTGGGATGCACCAGCAGGTAGAGGCCAAACCCGTCAGTGAGTTTGGCGGCCTTTTCCGATGGTCTGGCATTTTTTACTTTGGTATCAGTAAGTGACATGACGGTTCCCTCCGCGTGCTGGTAAAACGCAAATCGAACCAGCTTTA
>NZ_JBKFSQ010000083.1:0-2255 GCF_046569525.1 Salmonella sp. 741265055_HSA
GCCCCAGCGCATTCCAGGTATACCTGTCCTGCTGTTTCCCCGGTGAGTTCACCGTCTCCGGCAACCCAGGCCGGTTGTAGCATTCGCTTTCTGTTCCCTGTAATACTGATGTTTCTTTTCCAGTCTCAGTTGATCACGATGAACATCAGCAGAAAATGCCAATCTGCTGAAACCCACTAAAAAAGCGAGATCGATACGCGATCCTGATACTGTGCCGGATTTTAGCTACAGCGAGTTTTACTCACGCGTTGAGGGTCGCCCGGTTCGTCTGTACGGCGAATGGACGTCGCAGGCCGGGTTTATTAACGGGATGCCCGTTAAAATTCGGGTGATGAAAGACTGCATTGTGATTACGCCACAAAATATCCGCGAACTGTGAGGCTGTATTGAAGGGATGAGCGTGACGTATATCAACCAACGAAACGTTAAAGCATGGCTGAAAAATTTTCTGGGGGCGCTGAATGACACCGGGAATATTCCGGTGATCAAACGTAGCAGATAATTGAACGATCTCGGTGAGAAGCCGGGATATTCAGCAAGTTATTATAGATCCTGGTTTCTCTATAAGCCGACAGGAAGTCATTTACATAACAATCGATTTATACTCACCAAACCAGAATTCTAGAGCCTCGCGATTTATTCCATCGCCTCCGATCCAGAAATCTACGGGGTAGGCCCAGTTTGAACTGTGTGACTTACTCGGTGCCAACCCTGGATTTGTGAAATGTGTAAGATATCCTTTATGTTCTTTTGTTTCCATAATCCCACAAAAACCCAGCGTCTCCAGAAGATATCGACACTGGTCGGTGGATATTTTAAAATTATCAATATACAAATCGGGTACATTACTTAAAAATCCAAAGAAATACTTATGGCTTTCGATGGGGAGTTATCAACTTCCTCTTTTTCAAGTTTGGAAATAAATTCATTAAAACTGGAGGCAATTAGAGTCAACCCCGAACTAGGTTTATTATTAATAATTGGATCCATTTCATGATTCCAAAACCACACTGACCCTTTCTTATTCCCTTTAATACATAAACAAATTTGATTCCCGCCAGATGAACAACCGATTGGAATCCATAACATTTTAAAATATTCTTTATATGTATTAATAGCATTTGCAAGCAAATAATCTTTATTTAAATCAAGCAATCCATAAAAATAATCAATAGTATCAAAACCTTTATTGTCAGCCCAAACAGACATTTCTATGCCTTTAAAAATCACTATGCAATTGAATTTAACAACTCCTCCATAATCGTATAAAAAACCACGATAATCATCTGGAAGCCTCCCTGTAATCATTAGGAGATCATCTAAGGCTCTTTCTTTTTCCGTATTTTTGAAAGGGGAAATTTCTCCCCCCAGAAACTCTATCTTTTCTAACATCTTGATGAATTCCTCATATCTGAAGCTGATCCAATATGCGGGATATTCCCATGCAAATCACTTGGAACTAATATAATCTCTGTAACACTCAAATGATGCGGGGTAAGTCCTTTTTCTGAGAGTAAGTTTTTAGCTGCAGTAGGTGTAATATTCATTTCTTTAGCAATACTTTTGTATACTTCAGTAAAATCATTTTGACTACCATTAAGAACACCTTCGTTAAAGGTAATAGAACCTTTTGACCACGGTGAGAAATCCGGTCTTCCTCCAGAGAAGGAAATTGGCTCGCCACCAGTAATCGCATTTACGGATGGATTATTGGAATGCCAATTACTCTCTCCAGGGCTACCGTCCCAGTAACCATTACTTCTGGGAAGACGGCTACCAGCTAACCCCCACGGATCAATCCAACTCAACGGATTCGGTGCATATTGGTAGAGGTTAATACCTCCATTCAGCCCAATCGGGTCCTGACTGACGAACCTGCCACACTCCGGTGCATAATATCTGAACAGATTGTAATGCAGCCCTGTCTCGTCGTCAAAATACTGCCCCGGCAGCCGCAGCGGCTGGTGAAAGTACGCCCCGCTGTTGCTGATGTCCGCCGCATTCTCTCCAAACCCCCTGATATACCCCGCCCACACCAGCGTTCCGTCCGCCGCCGTCACCTCCTGCGGCGTGCCCGTCACGTCCGTGTGGTAATACCACACCTGCCTGCTTTCTCCCCGCCCCGTCACGCTCGCCACCGGCGTGTACGGCTGTTCCGCATCGTACAGATAGGTCCGCCAGCCCTGCTGCTGCACGTTCTCCTGCAACAGCCTGAACCCCTCCCACACAAAGTCCGTCCGGCTCCGCGCCGTATG
>NZ_JBKFSQ010000084.1:0-2030 GCF_046569525.1 Salmonella sp. 741265055_HSA
ACAATCCGGGCTGAGTTCCCTCAAAGTGATCTACTATTTGGCGCAGCTATTTAGAGCCAGCAGCCTTTTGGCCTCGTCACGGCGTTGTCTGGCATCGACAAGCGATACAGCAAGGTAAACCCCAATAGAAAACACCTTCTGTTTGCCATCGAAGCGATAGCCTGACTGCCAGTATTTTGAATCGATAGAGGCCAAACCCGTCAGCGAGCTTGACGGCCTTTTTCGCTGGTCTGGCATTTTTTACTTTAGTATCAGTCAGTGACATGACGGTTCCCTCCGCGTGCTGGTAAAACGCAAATCGAACCAGCTTTACCAGCAAAAGGGTATGGCTTCGAATGATTTTTAGTGAACGGGGGTGAACCTGCAGAAGGAGATAACCAGTTGATATAAATGCAGAAAGCAGACGTCAGTGAACGTCTGCTTCCCTAAATTTGGCTCCTCTGACTGGATGCAATATTTGATGTATCTGTATGAATTATAATAATTTTAAATTTTAAGATCAAAATGAGGCCCTCAATATGGCCCCAAACACTAGGGGTTGGTTAAAATGTGACCTGCATCCTGTTTATTTCAAAATCCGAAACCTGATTGAGTGACTTCATTTTGCCGCGTATTGCTAACAGGCACACTTTTGATTGTTTCTAAGAAACTTTCCTTCGAGGAAATGGCTTCATTGAGAATGCCTAGCCTGAACAATGATACATACAGTGCAGCGGAGTAAGCTTGACAATTTATTGAGCGTTCGGGGTTAAATTCGATATCTGTAAAAGCATCGTATTCAACAATTCGCTCAGCCAGTTCCGTACGCTTTTTTAATGCACTAATATAAAGCCAGTCATAAAAAGCAGTCAGGGGCTCTAATTCCCACTCCATGCCAAAAAATTTGAACCCGATAAGTCTCCCGGAAGTTAAGAGACGAGCATCTTTTTTAGCTTCGCGAGATGTCATTTCGAACATGTCCGTGTAAGGGCCACCTTTCTGAAACACTTTGCTCCCTTGAAACGCACATTCAATAGTCAAGGTTCTTTGATGCTTCAACGTTGTGAATGAAAGGTTAAATGCACTTAGTGCAATACCAAGAGCCTCACGAGATTTGCTTGATATTTCGAGAATATTGCAGATATTAGGTAATGCATTTTTAGCTGCTTCATGCAAAGAATCTACAGATTTTTGTTTCTGCTTCACAGACATCCCAGCAAACCAAGTAAAGTCAACAGACTCAGTTTTGACATAGAGCCTATTTTCACCAGTCGGAATGTAAACGGGTCTTTGCGCCATGTAACTACCTTACATATGATCTGGATGCAAAATATCCAGAGCCAGAATTATTAACTAATACTTGTCTGCTGCCGAGAATATGTTGGTAAGAATTTTTTGTTGTTTCATTGTTAAAAACAACAGCAAAAATGTATTGAGGTTCTACAACATCAAAGGATAGCACTTCTGCTTGTCCATCGGTAGGGTCAAAGCTATTCAATCGTTGTGTCTGCCTTGGCTCTAAACCATCAATCTCTGCGAACATACCGCAAAATGATTCAGCTGTCTTTAGTTGAGGTAGTAGCTGGGTACTGATCCGCATATCTGCTGCATTGTGGCAACAATAAGCACAGTCATTACGCCAAATGACCGATGGATCTATACCTAAAACAGCCCACTCAACTTGAGGATTATCCCTTCTGTACCGGTAGAACATTCGATAATTAGGAAATGCAATCGAGAGTGAGATTGCATCACGGTGTCCGTCAAGTCTTAATTCGTCATTAATTGCTGGATTGATATTAAGTACGTTAGCATCAGTAACAGATATAAGACCATGCTCCATAATGCTAGGCAAATTGGTAGCTTGAGTGAAATGAACCAAGCAAGGAATTTGTAGTTCTTCTGCTGTTAACCGTATTTGTTCGCGAGACATCTTATTTGACCTAATAAATAAAAATCATAATTACGGAAAATACTCCGAAAAAAAACTCATAAAATGATTTACATCAATCAAAAGCCATCTCAAGCCAATAGGCATAAGCCAAGTATCA
>NZ_JBKFSQ010000085.1:0-2002 GCF_046569525.1 Salmonella sp. 741265055_HSA
CACTGCCCAGGACCAAAATGGCAAGTAAAATAGCCCTAATGGGATAGGCTCTTAAAATCATAAAATAAAGATCTAACCTCTTTTTATTTAAGAGAAGCGCATACGATTGGATCACAACCAGCCTCACTACAGCATAAAAAACATAACCTATTGAAATAAAAAAGATAAAACAACACCACCTTAAAAATGAACGTGATCTACCTCACAAAATATTACCTCCCGGCAGGCCATCATAGCTTTCGTTCGCTTTAACACATTCTTTTAATTCAATGGCTTAAGGAAAAAACATGTCTACTGAAAGCAATATTATTATCGATGGCGGTTTTGAAGAAGGGTTTGATGGCTGGGTACTCTCATCGCAGTCATCCATATTTGTCGAAGATGGCGCGACAGTAAACAACCATTTTTGTCGAATCGAACCCACCAATACCATTACGCAGTACTTTACCATTGAGCCCGAAACTACCTATCGGCTGACTCTCGCCGTCAGAGGCGAGGCGAAGGGGAACGTCACTATTTTCCAGACTTATCCTGCCCATACCTCTTTTATCTCTGACATTAATACTAACTTAAATGCGGAATGGCACAGAGAAGAGTATGCCTTCACAACCAGCGCTGATACTGGTCGTACAGCGTTCAGGATTTCCGTTCCGTGGAACAGCACTAACACCCCAATGGATATCGATATTATCAGCCTGATCGAGGTGCCTTTTGAATACAGTAAGCCGCTGTGGGTAAATATGACTAACGTCAGTTCCAACAGTAACTTTTTCCAGTTGAACGTCATGACCCGTACCGATGCGCCTGAAGGGCAAATTAACCGCATTTATCGTAATGGCAATTACGTCACGCAGATGGATGCCGTTGGTCCGGATGACTTTAACCAAACCGGCGGCTATTCCAGCTTTGCTGCTGGCGATGTATTCCAGTTCCGCGCTTATAACAGTCTTACCGGGAAAGAGTATTTACTCTGTGAAACCACCTATGAACAGCTTACTGCAAGCGGCGTGTTCAATATTGAATAACCCTCCACGCTTATTCATTTATCAGTAAACATTTTATTAATTCTATTTAAACGAGATATATCATGGCTGAGATTAACAATATTATTATTGATGGTTCCTTTGAGGATGGTTTAACAGAACAGTGGCAAATTGGCTCACTGGTTGAAGTAGAAGAAAATGACAGCAACCATTTTTGCCGTATCGATAGCGCTAACGCCTTAAGCCAGACGGTAACGCTAGAGACATTCATGACTTACGCGATATCTTTTTCAATCACGGGAAACCTGGTTGGAAAAATTATCGTGCAGACCACAGACAGAACCACGACGTTTTTTGAACATGATATCAATATGACCACGCAAGATGACTGGCATACGGAATCGCTGGAGTATTCGACACAGGCGGTAGCAGGCGAAGCCGTTGTCAGCTTTATCGCGCCGGGTGAGATTGGCGCAGGAAGTCTGTTTATCGATAATATTAACATGGTGGCGGTGCCCTTCGTATTTACTCGCCCACTGTGGGTCAATATGGATCGGGCATCCAGTAATTATGTCTACTATCAATATGGCATAATGACCACTGCGGATGCCGCGACACAAACCTATCGTTTATATAAAAACGAGGGTTTTCTCGCAGAATACAGCATCGGAGCGGATGATTTTGTACAAAGCACCACAATGAATACCGTTGCTGCCACGGATGTATTTAAACTGACTATTCTTAACGCAAAAACAACGGCAGAACATGTCGTGAGCGAAGAAACTGTCGAAACATTAATGACGAAAGGCGTTATTTATCTGACCGAATAACCGGGAGGCAAAAAACAAAAGGGCAATAATATATTGCCCTTTGTAATCAATTAATCTTGATTACCACAACCACATCACGAAGGGTATTTAGAGCCTATCCCACCAGGCGTTATTGGCGCAGCCAGTTTGGACAAGGACAGCGCGCAAAAACCGGAGCGTACACGTAGTACGTGAGGATTTTGAGCACTG